>JACCXP010000091.1 GCA_013696905.1 Thermoleophilaceae bacterium | reverse complement strand
GGTCCGGCCGTCTGCACGAACGCGACGTCGAGCTCTGCGGCCACGATCTGCGCGAGCGACGTCTTCCCGAGCCCCGGCGGGCCGGCCAGCAGCACGTGGTCGAGCGCCTCGCCACGCGCGCGCGCCGCCTGGATGAAGACCGCGAGCTGGTCCTTGACCGATGCCTGCCCGACGAAGTCCTCCAGCCGGCGCGGCCTGAGCGAGCGATCGAGGTCGTCGTCGACCGGAGTCGGGTCGGCAGCCTGGAGGCGCTCGGCGCCGGGCGTGCGAATGCCGCCGCTCACCGCGCGGCCCTAAGCGCCCCTGAGATCAGCGCCTCGGGCGTCTCCCCGCGAGCCTGATCGAGCAGGTCGTCGGCTTCGGGCACGCTGAAGCCGAGCCCGACGAGGCCCTCGCGCGCGACCGTGCGCGGGTCGTCGGAGCGCGAGCGGGCAGTGGCATCGGCCGGCGCGGCGCCGACCTTCTCCCGCAGCTCGACGATGATCCGCTCGGCGGTGCGCTTGCCGATCCCCGGGACGGCCTGGAAGCGCGCAGCGTCGCCGCCGGCGATCGCCCGCAGCAGGTCACGCGGGGCGCCCGCGGAGAGCACCGCCAGGGCGACCTTGGGCCCCACCCCCTGCACCGAGATCAGCAGCAGGAAGAGCTGCCGCTCGGCCTCGGTGGCGAACCCGTACAGATGCATGCCGTCGTCGCGCAGCACCAGGTGCGTGTGCAGCAGCGTCTGCTTGCCGGCCGCCGGCACGGCGCGCAACGTCTCGGCCGACACCGCCAAGCGGTAGCCGACCCCCGCGCACTCGATCACCACGTGGTCGGTGCGTCGAACGGTGACCGCGCCGTCGACGGAGGCGATCACGCGAGCGCCAACCGCACCGAGCTCGAGTTCGCGTGGCAGATCGCGACGGCGAGCGCGTCCGCGGCGTGGTCTGACTCCGGCGGCTCGGGAAGCGCGAGCAGCGCGCCCACCATCCGCTGCACCTGACCCTTCTCGGCTCTCCCGGACCCGCACACCGCCTGCTTGACCGCCTGTGGCGTGTAGGAGTAACAGGGCACCCCTGAGAGGCCGGCCGAGGTGATCACGGCGCCGCGCGCCTGCCCCACGGCAAAGGCGGTGCGCGCGTTCTGGCCGAAGAAGATGTCCTCGACCGCGAGCGCCGCCGGGCGATGCTCCGAGATCAGGTCGCAGACCCGCGCGTGGATGCGCGCGAGGCGGCGCTCGATCGCCTCGTCGGGCCCGGTGCCGATCACGCCGCCGTCGAGCGCGGCCAGGTGCTGCCCGCGGGAGAGCACGACGCCGAAGCCCGTATGGGCGGTGCCGGGATCGATGCCGAGGACGATCACCATCGGAGGGATTCTGCGCCGGGCACCGGACGCCTGCCGGCTGTAGGTTGCCCGCGGCAAGCCCGTCCGGGATGCTCGCGCCCATGAGCCCCGTGACCGCGTTCGCGATCATCGCCGTCCTTGTGCTGGCCGCGGTCGCCGCGCTGCTGCTCGTTCGCCGCTTCGCCCCGCGAGGCGGGTTCTTCTCGGACTCAGACCGCGCGGCCGGGGTGTTCGGAGTCGTCGGGACCGGCTTCGCCGTCTTGCTCGCCTTCGTGATCTTCATCGCGTTCGAGAGCTACAACAACGCCAAGGACGGTGCGACAAGGGAGGCGATCGCCGCGCGCCAGCTGTTTCGCACGGCGATGCTCTTCTCCCCGGGCGACCGCGACGAGCTGCACGCCGAGTTGATCTGCTACGGGCGCGCCGTCGCCTTCGACGAATGGCGGACGATGCGCGCAGGACGCGAGAGCGCGCTCGTCCAGGGTTGGCTCGAGCGCCTGGATCGCTCAACCGAGCGGGTGGACGTGAGAGGGGTGAAGCAGGGCGTGGCCTACGGCCACTGGTTCGACCGCGCGGCCGCGCGCCAGGAGGGTCGCCGTGGGCGGCTCGCGGAGGCGAGCCCGTTCGTGCCGCCGGTGATGTGGCTGGTGCTGATCCTCGCCGGTGGGCTCGTGATCACCTTCGTCTGCTTCTTCGCCGACCGCGCGGAGCGGCCGGCCATCCAGGCGCTGTCGATGACGGCGGTGGCGACGATGGTGGTCTCCGGCCTGCTGCTCGTCCGCTTTCTCGACCGCCCCTACGAGGACAGCAGCGGCAGCGTCAAGCCGACGGCGACGGTCGACGCGGTCACGTCGATCGAGCGCCAGCGCGACCGCCTCGCTCCGGGCCGCGCACTTCCGTGCGAGGCCCGCGGAACCCCGCGGGCTTAGGCTGGATCCAGGCTTAGGCCGTGACGCGCTCCAGGACCGCGGCGTCGACGTCGAAGTTGGCGTTGACCGCGACGACGTCGTCGTGCTCCTCGAGCCCCTCGAGCAGGCGCAGGAGCCCCGCGACCTGCTGCTCCTCGACCTCGACGCGCGTCGTCGGGCGCATCGTGAGCTCCGCCGACTCGAGCTCGACACCCGCCTGCTCGAGCGCCTCCCGCACCGCGGCGAGATCGCCCGGCGCCGTGACCACCTCGAAGACGCTCTCGTCGGCCAGCACATCCTCGGCGCCCGCATCGATCGCCACCATCGCGTCGTCCTCTGAGTAGCGCTCGGCGTCGACGAGGACGAGGCCCTTCTTCTCGAACAGCCAGGCGACCGATCCCGGCTCACCAAGGCTGCCGGCGTTGCGGCTGAAGGCATGCCTGACCTCTGAGCCGGTGCGATTGCGGTTGTCGGTGAGCGCCTCGACGAGGATCGCGACGCCGCCCGGCCCGTAGCCCTCGTACACGACCGACTCGAACGCCGCGGCGTCTGAGTCCGCGCCCGTGCCCTTGGCGATCGCGCGTTCGATGTTGTCCTTCGGCATGCGCGCGTCCTTCGCCTTCTGGACGGCGTTGCCGAGCGCGGCATTGCCTGCGGGGTCCCCCCCACCTTCCTTAGCGGCGACCTGGATCGCGCGCGCAAGCTTCGTGAACAAGGCGCCGCGCTTGGCGTCGGCGGCGCCCTTCTTGTGCTTGATCGAGGACCATTTCGAGTGGCCGGACATGCGATCAGTGTACGAAGCGGGGGCGGGCGTTATGGGTGGGGTGGCCGAGCGACTCGAGCTGCCCGAGCTCCGGCTCGGTGACGGTCAAGGCGCTCGAGCAGCGCGATCTCGTGATCCGAGCATTGAGAGCGGGCGCTCAGACGACGAAGCGCCCGTCGCGCTGCAGCTGCTCGCCGTCCACCGTGATCGAGCCGCCCTGGCGAAGGTCGCAGACCATGTCCCAATGCACGGCGGAGTCGTTGGTGCCACCGGTCTCCGGGTAGCTCGCGCCGATCGCCATATGCGCGGTGCCACCGATCTTCTCGTCGAGCAGGATTTCCTTGGTGGCGGTCGTGATCCCGTAATTGGTGCCGATCCCGAGCTCGCCCAGGTGCCGGGCCCCGGCGTCTGTGTCGAGCGTCTCGAGCAGGTAGTCCTCGCCTTGCTCCGCCGAGGCGTCCACCACCTTCCCGGCCTCGAAGCGCAGGCGCACCCCCGCAACCTCGCGACCCGCGTACGCGGCCGGGAAGGAGAAGCTGACCTCGCCGTCGACCCCGTCCTCGTGCGGGCCGGTGAAGAACTCGCCGTCGGGCATGTTGTGCTGGCCGTAGCAGGGCACGAACGTGCGGCCCGAGACGTTCAGGCGGATGTCGGTGCCCGGCGCCTGGATGTGAACCTCCTCGCGACCCTGGATCCACTCGGTCAGGCGACGTACCTCGTCGGATTGGCGCCGCCAGGCGGTCAGGGGGTCCGGGTCGTCGGTCAGGCAGGCGGCGTAGAAAAAGTCCTCGTAGCGGGCGAGCGACATGCCGGCGTCAGCCGCATAGGCGAGGGTGGGAAAGAGCGTCAGCGACCAGCGATGCTCGCCCGCGGCCGAGCGGCGCATGACGGTCTCGAGCATCGGCTTGCGCGCCTTCTGCACGCGCGCCTGCTTCCTGGGGTCCGCCTGGGAGAGCTCGTGCGTGTTGGCGTCGGCCATCACGGCGATCCTCACGTCGGCGTGCTCGGCAGCCCACATCGAGGTCGGCGCAATCCAGTCGAGCTGGTCGTCTGAGGCGAGCTCGTAGAGCGCGGGCGCCGCGGCCTCGGGCGTGAGCGCCATGATCGGGAGCCCGCCGGCGCGCAGCACCTCCTCGTACAGCGCCTGCACGAGCGGCTCGGCGTTGGTGGTCGACTGAATCACGCACGTGTCGCCCTTACCGACCCTGGTCGAGTAGCGCACGAGAATCTGCGCCAGGCGCTCGGCTCGCTGGTCTCTCACGATCGGTCCCCTTCCGATTGCCTAATCCGCCCGATCAGCCACGCGTGCAGGCGGCGGTCGCCGCTCAGCTCGGGGTGGAAGGCGACGGCCAGGACATTGCCCTCGCGCACGGCCACGGGATGGCCGTCGACCTCGGCAAGCACCTCGACGCCGGCTCCGTGCGCCTCCACCCACGGAGCGCGGATGAAGATCGCGCGCAGCGGCCCGCCACCATTGGCGAGCGCACCGAGCGCCAGATCGGTCTCGAACGACGAGACCTGGCGGCCGAAGGCGTTGCGCCGCGTACGCACGTCGAGCAGGCCGAGGTGATCTGAGTCGAGCATGATCATCCCGGCGCACGTCCCAAGTGTCGGGGTGCCCGCCGCCACCAGGGCGCGCAGCGGCTGCGCGAGGCCTTCACGCTCGATCGCGAGCGTCATGGTGGTCGACTCGCCGCCCGGCATCACGAGGCCGTCGAGACCCTGGAGCCCTGCCGGCGTGCGCACCTCTCGCACCTCGGCGCCGAGCTCGCCGAGCACGCGCGCGTGCGCCTCGAAGTCACCCTGGAGGGCGAGCACCCCGACCAGCACGGTCGGCTACCAGCCGCGGTGCTGGATCAGGCCTGACTCTTCGAGCGTCGATATCTCGATGCCCGACATCGCCGCCCCGAGGCCGCGCGAGGCACCGAGCACGCGCGCGGGGTCTTCGTAATGGGTCGTCGCCTCGACGATCGCCGCGGCGGTGCGGTCGGGGTCCTCGGACTTGAAGATGCCCGAGCCGACGAAGACGCCCTCCGCACCGAGCGTCATCATCAGGGCGGCGTCGGCCGGGGTCGCGATGCCTCCGGCCGAGAAGTTGACCACCGGCAGCTTGCCCGTCTCCGCCACGGCACGCACGAGGTCGAGCGGAGCGGCGAGGGTCTTGGCCGCGGTCGCGAGCTCCGCCTCGTCGAGCGCGGCGAGCCGCCGCAGCTCGCCACGGATCGCGCGCATGTGGCGCACGGCCTCGACGACGTTGCCGGTGCCGGCCTCGCCCTTGGTTCGGACCATCGCGGCGCCCTCCCCGATGCGGCGGAGCGCCTCACCGAGGTTCGTCGCCCCGCAGACGAACGGCACCTTGAAGCGCCACTTGTCGATGTGGTGCGCCTCGTCGGCGGGAGTCAGCACCTCGGACTCGTCGATGTAGTCGATCTCGAGCGCCTCGAGCACCTGGGCCTCGACGATGTGGCCGATGCGCGCCTTTGCCATCACGGGGATCGTGACGGCGGACTGGATCTCCTCGACCATCGAGGGGTTCGACATGCGCGCGACTCCGCCCGCGGAGCGGATGTCGGCCGGCACGCGCTCGAGCGCCATCACAGCGACCGCGCCCGCGGACTCGGCGACGCGCGCCTGCTCGGCGGTGACCACGTCCATGATCACGCCGCCCTTCAGCATCTCGGCCAGGCCCGACTTGACGCGGAAGGTGGCGGTGTCCCTCACGCCGTTGATGTTACTAGCGGCTACTTGAGCCGGAAGGCCTTGATCCGCTCGGCGTAGGCGGGCTCGTCCTTCGCGTACACGGCGTAGGCGAGCGCCTGGATCATCCCGAGCAGGGCAGTGTGGGAGCGCACGAACGTCGGGCTGTTGGAGGAGTAGTAGAGGCGATGGTCGGCCAGGCGGGCGACCTCGGAGAGCGTGGCGTCTGCGAAGGCGATAGTGCGCGCGCCGCGGTGGCGTGCGAACTTGAGCGCGCGCAGCACAAGCGGGTGCGGGCGACCGGCGGAGAAGCCGATCACGAGCGTCGCGGCGTCGATCCGCCCCAACCGCGCGAGCCCCTCCTGGCTGGGGCTTGCGACGACCTCGCAGCGCAGGTCGAGCAGCATCAGCAGGTGCCGTAGGTAGGAGGCGAAGAACGCCATCTGGTCTGCCCCGCAGACGAGCACGCGCTCGGAGCTCGCAATCAGGTCGACCGCGGCGGCCACCTCCTCGCGATCGACCTTGCGCGCCGTGTCCTCGACGTTCGTATGGTCGGCCGCGAGCGCCGCCTCGAACTCGGTCTGGTCGATCGGGAAGAGCGGCGGAGCCATCATCTGGTCGACGTCGGGCGTGGCTTGCTCGCGCGAGCGGCGGTACTCGTCGCGGGCCGCGGTCTGGAGCTGCGGGAAGCCCTCGAACCCGAGCGCCTGGGCGAAGCGCACGACCGTCGAGCTGGACGTGCTGGCGCGGCGGGCCAGCTCCTCGGCGGTGTGGAAGGCCGTCTCGTCGAGGTGGTCGACGATGTACTGGCCGACGTCCTTCTGCGAGCGCGAGAACTCGTCGAAGCGCCGGCGGATCTCGGCAGACAGGGTTAGGGCGGCGGTGCCGGCGAGGGCCACGGGCATCTGATTCGCCCGCATAGCGGTAGTTCCTTCAGCCGGCTACCTCGCCGTAGCCGCCACCGCCGGGAGTCCTGACGCTGACCACGTCTCCCGCGGCGAGCTCCCGCCCGGCCTTTGGCGGCAGCTCCTCGCCGTTCAGCGAGTTGCGCCCCGCGCGCCCGGGCTCGCCACCGGCGGCGCCGCGCGGCCCGTGGCGGCGGCGGTCCGTGAGCAGGGAGAGGCTGGCCGGCTCGAGCACCCGTACGGCGCGCTCGATGCCGTCGCCGCCGTAGTGCTTCCCGGCGCCGCCCGAGCCGTACTCGAGCTCGTAGCGCTCGACGCGCATCGGGTACTCGAGCTCGAGCGCCTCCACGGGAGTGTTGAGCGTGTTGCTCATGCCCACGTGCACGCCCGAGGCGCCAGCACCCGTGGCGCTCGCGCCCTGGCCGCCGCCGATCGTCTCGTAGTAGGTGAAGCCGCGCCCGCCGATGATGAGGTTGTTCATCGTGCCCTGGCCCTGGGCCGGCAGGTCGACCGCGCGGGCGAACGCGAGCAGCACGGCATCGGCCACGCGCTGGCTCGTCTCTACGTTGCCGGCCACCACGGCCGAGGGCGGCCGCGCGTTCACGAGGCTGCCCTCGGGCGCGCGGATGTCGAGCGCCGCGTATGTCCCCGCGTTCGCGGGCAGGTCCGAGGGCAGCAGCACCCGCAGGGCGAAGTAGCACGCCGAGCGGGTGACCGCCAGCGGGCAGTTGACGTTGCCGGCCACCGCGCCCGAGGTGCCCTCGAAGTCGACCGTGATCGAGTCGCCCTCGACCGCGGCACGCACCCGGATCGGCACGTCCTCATCGGAGACGCCATCGCCCTCGAGCTGATCCTCCGCCTCGTACTCGCCGTCGGGCAGCTCGGTGATCGCCTCGCGCGTGCGTCGCTCCGCGTATGCGAGCACCTCCTCGAAGGCGGCGCCCACCGTGTCCCTGCCGCGGCGCTCGATCAGCTCGCGCAGGCGGCGCTCGCCGAGCTGGTTGGCCGCGATCTGGGCGCGAAGGTCGCCGCGGCGGACCTCAGGCGTGCGCACGTTGGCGAGGATCAGGTCGAGCACGTCGCGTACGTACTCGCCCGCGCGCACCAGGCGCAGCGGCGGGATCACGAGGCCCTCCTGGTAGAGGTCGCGTGAGTCGCTCGGCATCGACCCGGGGCGCATGCCACCGACGTCGGAGTGGTGCGCGCGCGTGACGGCGAAGCCGACGATCTCGTCGGCCTGGCTGATCGGCGAGACGAGCGTGATGTCCGGCAGGTGCGTGCCGCCCGAGTACGGGTCGTTGACGATGAAGACGTCGCCGGGGTCCGGCTCGCGCTCGATCACCGCGGCCACGGCCTCCGGCATCGCCCCGAGGTGGACCGGGATGTGCTCGGCCTGGGCAACCATCCGCCCCTCGCGGTCGAAGAGCGCGGTCGAGCAGTCACGGCGCTCCTTCACGTTCGACGAGTAGGCGCCCCTGATCAGCACGGCGCCCATCTCCTCGGCGATGCCGGCGAGCGCGCTCGCGAGCACCGACAGCGTGACCGGGTCGAGCCGCTGTTCGCTCACGGGCGCTCGAGCACGAGCGTGCCCGCCCCGTCGATCGCGCCGCGCCAGCCCGGGCGCACGACGCAGGTCGCCTCGGAGAACTCGACGATCGCCGGGCCCTCGACCGCCGACCCCTCCCCCATCCTTCCGCGCCCGCGCACGTCGATCTCGAGCCAGTCGCCGTCGAAGCAGGCCCGCCGGCGCTCCGGGGCGGGCTCGCCCTCGACCGCCTCCTCGCTCAGCTTGGGCGCCTCGACCGGCGAGATGGCGATCAGGCGCAGCGACACGAGCTCTACCGGCTCCTCCTCCATGCGGTAGCCGTAGCGACGCTCGTGCGCGTCGTGGAAGCGCGCGGCGAGCTCTCGGGGCTCATCCGCCGCCACGGTGAGCTCGAACGACTGGCCGCGATAGCGAAGGTCTGCCCGTCGGGTGAGCTCCGGGGAGTCGAGGTCGCCGGCCGCGAGGCGCTGGAGCTCCTCGAACGCCTCGTCCAGGGCACCCGCGTCGACATCTTCGAGCGCGCTCAGGTACGGGCTCGCGTAGTCGCGGCGAAGGTCCGAGATCGCGAGCCCGAGCGCGCTCAGCACGCCGCTCGCCCGCGGCACGAGCACGGTGCGCATGCCGAGCTCCTCCGCCAGCGAGCACGCGTGCATGCCGCCCGCTCCGCCGAAGGCCACAAGCGCGAAGTCGCGCGGGTCGAGCCCACGCTCGACGCTGATGACGCGTAGCGCGCGCACCATCTCGGCGTCCGCCACCCGCACCACTCCGAGCGCCGTCTCGAGCGCGTCCAGGCCGAGCTCGCCGCCGACCGCGGCGAGCGCCTCCTCCGCGCGCCCGCGATCGAGGCTGACCTGGCCGCCGAGCTCGACTCCGTCGGCGAGGTAGCCGAGGAACAGGTTGGCGT
>JACCXP010000084.1 GCA_013696905.1 Thermoleophilaceae bacterium | reverse complement strand
CGCTCCAGTGCCTCGGCGACATCGCTCACCGCGAAGTAGGGCAGCGAGTAGGAATCGCCGGGGCCGCGTCCGCGGGCATGAACGCCGACCGCGGGGGCTCCCGAGTGCGTTTGCCAGCCTTCTCCCTGTCCATCTTGGCGAGCCTCAAGCTCTACGCCTAGAAGCGTCATCCAGAAGCGTCGGGCGCGCTCGGGATCGTCTGCGGGAAACTCGATCAGTGACAGCGGGAAGCCTTGCATCGCAGCCACGATACTGCCGCTTGGGCCACGCGCGAATCACCGGCCCCTGCCCGCGACAGCCTTCGACAGCGGTGAGGGAAACCGCGGCAACACCCGTGTGCCACCGAGCCACTCGGTCAGGCGCGCCGCCTCGTGCTCCAGGGCACGGAGTCCATCCGAGCCGACATCCTCGAGCACCTGCAGGACGACCTCGCCGGTGTCGCTCTGGCGCCAGCCGCCCACGATCCGCCCGTCCCACCACGCGGAGGGTCCGGCGTTGCCGCTGGTGTCGAACAGCTGCGCCTTGTATGGCCCGAGGTACCAATCCCGCTCGAACCAGCCCATCGTGGTGGGATCCAATGGCGGCAGGAGGGCGGCCCACGGCGCGACCGGGTCGGTCGCCTCCAGGTCGTCGCCCAGCAGGTATCCGATCTGCCCCTCGAGATCGACCTCGACCGCGTGGAGCTCGGCCAGCGCCCTGCGAACGGCCGTGACGGTCGACCCGAGCCACCACTTGATGTCGGCCGCCGTACCGGGTCCGAACACGCGCAGCCACTGGTCGACCAGTCTCGCCACGCCCTCGGCCGTTGTGTGAGCCGCGATCTCCTCCCCCAACCAGGACCTCATGGAGGCCCAGCGGGGGCGCGAGATCGTCCAGCCGCCGTCGTTGGACGCCCGCACGATCTGCCCCGCTGCCGACAGCGTGGTCAACACTCGGGGACCGATCGGCGCCTGCCCACCCCAGGACTTGCCTTCCCCATACGCGATCGAGCCCTCGAGCGAAGGGATCTCCTTGCGTAGCTCCGACGATGTGGCCTGCCGGCCCTCAGACAGCGCCGCCCGCACCTGCTCCGAGGCCTCGGACAGCCAGCGCTCACCTTTGCGGTGCAGGCCCGCCGCCTCGACGTCGCGGATCAGCCGGCGCCGCTCGCCGTCGGCAACCCGATCGCTGGCCCCGGCCTGGGCGAAGCCGATGGTCTCGCGCGGGAAGACGAACAGTGTGCGGCGCATCGCCAGGTGCTTGACCAGCGACCGGTCGACGAACAAGGCGTCGTCGAGGTCGGTCACGGTCATGCCGTCGACACGCGCCCAGGCCGACAGGTAGACCGTCGCGGGGTCCGTCCCGTGGAGACAGACCATGCTCCTGGCCGCCTCGACGACGTCGACCGCACGGTGGCCGGGTGCCACGCGGTGACGAGCGGCCAGCCTGGCCCGGCGCTCCGCGACGTCGATCTTTCGCATGACCGAGCGGTGCTCGCTGGAGAAGCCCGCGAGCGCTCAGCGCCAGCGCAGCCGCCCCGGCTCCTCCCGCATCCTGAGCACGCGCGCCGGAACGCCCGCGACGACGGCGTTGGCCGGGACGTCGTGGGTGACGACCGAGGCGGCGCCGACGATCGCGTTGTCGCCGACCGTGACCCCGCGCAGGATCACGGCTCCGTAGCCGACCCAGACGTTGTCGCCGATCCGCACTTCGCGCTTGTAGATCCCCTGCTCGCGCACCGGCCGCTCGACGTCCGAGGCCGTGTGGTCGAAGTCGATCATCATGACGCGGTCGGCGATCAGGCACTCGCGCCCGATCGAGACGTGGTTGTAGGCGGAGATCGTGCACTCCTGCCCGAGCACCGTCTTCGCGCCGATCGCGATCACACCCTCGTGGCAGCGGACCTTGGTCCCCTGCCCGAGCCACGACCAGCGCCCGAGCAAGACGCGGCCGCTGCGGCCGATCTGGATCACGCTGCCGCGACCTATGAACGCGAGGCCGTCGAGGGTGAGCCGGCGGCCGTAGGAGGAGAGGAATCGCCGCCGCAGGAGGCGCGCGAGCAGCACCGCGTAGCGCGGACGCAGCATCCGGTTGCGCGCCATGAAGCGCAGCAGCGCCGGCATGCCGCCGTGCAGGGGGACGGGCGCCGCGCGGACCTCCGCCGGAGCGCCCGACGGCGGCGGGCCCTTCAGCGCGGGAATATCGGCCAGGGAGGGCGTTCCCAAGCGGGCGATCATAGGACGACCCGGGGGGCTCCTACCATCGGCCGCCCGTGCCGGTGGCCAGGACATCACTCCCAGACCTCGCTGAGCGCCTGCTCGCGGGCGACAAGCGCGCGCTCGGGCGGGCGATCTCGCTCGTGGAGGACGACGACCCCGAGGGCTGGGCGCTCGTGCGCGAGCTCTACCCGCGCACGGGCAACGCCGCCGTCGTCGGCATCACCGGCCCACCGGGCGCCGGCAAGTCGACGCTGCTCGCCGCGCTCGTCGGGCACGCGCGGGCGCGCGACCGCGAGGTGGCGGTGCTCTCCGTGGACCCTTCCTCGCCGTTCACGCAGGGCGCCCTGCTCGGCGACCGCATCCGCCTCGTCGACCACTACCTGGATCCGCACGTCTTCATCCGCTCGATGGCCAGTCGCGGCTCGCTCGGCGGCCTGTCCGAGGCGACGCTGCAGGCCGCGCTGCTGATGGACGCCGCCGGCAAGGACGACGTCTTCATCGAGACAGTCGGGGTCGGGCAGGCCGAGGTCGACGTCGTCGACCACGCCGACACGGTCGTGCTCGTGCTGATGCCGGGCTCGGGCGACTCGATCCAGGCGATCAAGGCGGGGGTGATGGAGATCCCCGACGTGATCGTGGTCAACAAGGCAGACCACGCGGGTGCCGACGCCACGGTGCGCGAGATCCGCGCCGCGCTCACGCTCGGCCCGCCTCGCGAGCGCGACGTGCCGATCGTGCGCACGCGCGCGCGCTCTGGCGAGGGCGTCGACGAGCTGGTCGAGCGGATCGCCGAGCACCGCGCCTGGCTGATCGGCGAGGGCCTGCTCGAGGAGCGCCGCCGGCGCAACCTCGCCGGTGAGGTGATCGGCCTCGCGGCCGCCCGCCTGCGCCGCCGCCTCGAGCGGTCGCTCGCGGACGATCCGAGCGTGGTCGAGCTGCTCGACGAGGTCGCCGCCCGTCGCGTGGACCCTGCGAGCGCGGCGGAGCAACTGCTAGAGCGCCAGTCCTGACGCGGCGACCGCGAGGCGCTCGCCAGGAGGGACAAGCCCGCCGGCGGAATTCTCGACGTGCGTACAACGCGCGCCGAGAGCCCAGCTTCTAGCGTGGCGGAGCCTGCTCGAAAAACGTCCTTCCCGCCGCCTGCCAGGCGCCGGGCAATCCTCAGGAGGGTTCTATGACGCTCAGACGATCCACCGGCGCCATGGCGCTCACGGCTCTCGCGGCGCTGGCCGTCCCGGCCGTCGCCGCGGCTGACACGCTCGAGGCGTACAACAACGGCGCCGTCGTATCCAACACGCTGATCAACACGATGTGGGTGCTGGTCGCCGCCGTGCTCGTCCTGTTCATGCAGGCCGGCTTCGCGATGCTCGAGATCGGCTTCTCGCGCGCCAAGAACGCAGGCGCCGGCGTGGCCAAGATCCTCACCAACCTGTCGATCGCGGCCATCTGTTACTGGGCCGTCGGGTTCGCGCTCGCCTTCGGGGTCGATGACTCCGTCTACGGCCTCTTCGGCACCGACGGATTCCTGCTGCGTGGCTACAGCGAGGTCGCGCCGAGCGCCGACCTGGCCGAGCTCGGCGTGGTGCAGGGCGACCCGCGCGCCGCCTTCCCGGTCATGGGGCTCTCGGACGCCACGATCGAGGCCAAGTGGCTGTTCCAGTTCGCCTTCTGCGCGGTGTCGCTTGCGATCGTCTGGGGCACCACGCTCGAGCGGATCAAGTACTCCGCCTACGTGATCTACGCGATCGTCTTCGCGTCGATCATCTACCCCGTCGGCTCGCACTGGGTCTTCGGCGGCGGCTGGCTGCAAGAGACGGTCGGCATGCAGGACTTCGCCGGCTCGACCGCCGTGCATCTGATCGGCGCCACCGGCGCGCTCGCAGCGCTGCTGCTGCTCGGGGCGCGCAAGGGCAAGTTCGGCCCCGATGGGGTGCCGCGGGCGATCCCCGGGCACTCGATGCCGCTGGTCGGCCTCGGCACGA
>JACCXP010000066.1 GCA_013696905.1 Thermoleophilaceae bacterium | reverse complement strand
GTCGAGGCCGGCTACGACTCGCGGCTCGCCTACTTCGAGTGCCTCCACGAGATGAAGCTGATCGTCGACCTGATGTACGAGAAGGGCCTCTCGGGCATGCGCTACTCGGTCTCGAACACCGCCGAGTATGGCGACTACAGCCGCGGCAAGCGCGTGATCGGCGACGCCTCGCGCCAGGAGATGAAGAAGATCCTGGCCGAGATCCAGTCGGGCGAGTTCGCGCGCGAGTGGATCGCCGAGAACCAGGCGGGGCAGGAGAGCTTCCTGCGCATGCGCGAGCAGGAGGCCGGCCACCGCATCGAGCGCGAGGGCAAGGAGATCCGCTCGATGATGGACTGGATCGAGACGGACTTCTAGGGCCCGGCGCGAGCGCTCCGCGGCTATGCTCGTAACGACGGTGAACCAGGCGCTGTAGTCCCAGCGCCGACGCGGTGCCCTGATTTCCTCGTCCGCGGGGCCAGGCACGCGGACCCGGTCTTCGAGCGAGGAGCACCAGCGATGTCTCTCAGTCTGCGCCATTTCATAGTCGTCGTCGTGCTCGCCTGCGGCGCGCTCCTGACCCCGATCGTGCCGGGAGCGCTGGCGCAATCGGGCGGAGGCGACGTGGGGGACGCGTTCGACAGCGGCGGCTCGGCGACCGGCGCCCCCGTGACAGAGGCCCCCGGCGCCGACGGCACCGCCTCACCCCCGGCCGCCGGGGCACCCGACCCTCCACCCGTAGAGCCGCCGGTCTCGGTCGGCGGCAGCCAGTCGGGGGGCGCGGGAGCCGGGCCCGGCGTCCAACCGCCTCCCGCGACCACCGCCCCCGCTCCCGTCGCACCGCAGTCGCCTCCTGCTGCCCCACCGGAGCCTTCGAGCGGCGCCGCCGGGTCGCCGGACGCCGCCTCAGCGCCCGCCGGCGCGAGCCTCCGAGCGCTCGAGCCCTTCCCGGTCGTCCGCATCCGCGGTCGCATCACCCGCACCGGCGCGACCATCAGCCTGCTGCTGGTGCGGGCGCCGGTCGGTGCCAGGGTGAGCCTGCGCTGTCGAGGCAGGGCGTGTCCACTGCGGCGTCTCGCACGCGCCACGACCGCTCGATCCCTGCGGGTGCGCTCGTTCGAGCGTCACCTGCGGGCCGGCACGCTGGTCGAGGTCTTCGTGACGAGGCCCGGCCTGATCGGCAAGTACACGCGCTTTCGGATCCGCCGACGTGGCGCGCCGGCACGCACCGACCTGTGCCTCGTGCCGGGGCAACGGGCTCCGCGCGCCTGCTCCTGAGCGTGCCTTCAGGGCAACTTCTCGAATATGGTCCTCAGCAGGGGAAAGCGTCGGCACAGAGCCGTCGCAGATCGACCGACGCAATACTGGGGTCTACCGTCGTTATCGCCTGACTTCCAGGTGTAAACAGCGTTATAGAAGCGAACGGCCGGTCGGCCGCTTGGGGTAGGGGTTCGCAGGGGTAGAGAACGGAGACGGAGTGAGTGCTTTTCGAGTGCACGCCGGCGGAGGCGGGGGACGGTCCTGTTCCCGCGCCGGGGCCACCACGTGGGCGCCTTTGGTGCTGCTCACATGCATGATCTGGGCGGTTATGGCGCTCGCTTTGGCGTCGACGGCTTCAGCGCAGGTAATCGACGCAGATGGCGACGGGGTCAGCCCGCCAGCCGACTGCAACGACAACGACGGCAACGTCAGGCCCGGCGCTGTGGACGTTCCCGGAAACGGGATCGACGAGGATTGCGCCGGCGGTGATGCCTCTCCACCTCCACCTCCTCCCGTGGATGCGGATGCGGACGGCGTCAGCCCACCGGCGGACTGCGACGACCAGAACGCCGCGATCAATCCGAACGCCGCCGAGATCACAGGCAACAACGTCGACGAGAACTGCGACGACCGAATCGCCGATCGAGATGGGGACGGCTTCAACTCCTACGGGACGCCGCGCGACTGCGACGACGGGAACCCCGCCAGGAATCCGGGAGCGAGAGACGTGCCGGGTGACGGCATCGATCAGGACTGCAGTGGCTCTGACGCGCAGACAGACGCCGACAGTGACGGGTTCGGCCCGCCCCAGGACTGCAACGACGCCAACCCCGCGATCAATCCGGGCGCCCGCGACATCCCCCGCGACGGCATTGACCAGGACTGCAGTGGCGCCGATGCCCGTATGGACGCCGATGCCGACGGCTACGGCCCGCCTCAGGACTGCAACGACACGAACGCGTCGATTAACCCGGGAGCGCGCGAAATCGTGGGGAACGGCGTCGATGAGGACTGCAGCGGAACGGATGCCGCTCAACAGCAAGCGGCGTCCGGAGCGGTCGGGCAGTCGGCTACACCCGCTGCTGTTCTCGCTCGTCGGCTTTTTGCCGTGGTTCGAGTCAGGGGGATCACCACTCGCCGCGGGGTCCGACTGCGCTCGATCACGGTCGATGCCCCGACCGGCTCGGCAGTTCGGCTCCTGTGCGGACGGCGTAGCTGCCGGGTTCACCGCGCGGCTCGATCGAGAACGATCGTCACGTTCACGCGATTCCCGCGGGCCTTCCGAGCTGGGGAGATCGTGAAGGTTTCCATCACCAAGCCCGGGATGATCGGCCGATACGTGCAGTTGAAGATCCGCTCCGGCAGGCCTCCACTGCGCCAGGATCTCTGTCTAGCGCCGGGCTCTAGGAGGCCGAGCCGATGCGCATGAACAGGCCACGGAATCACATTCGACGCGCAGCTCAGGCGAGCGCGACGATCCTGGCGGTCGCGCTCATGCTCGTGTCGGCCGAAACGAGCATTGCCCAGGTGACCGTGCCGGTGGACGCCGACAACGACGGCTTCAGCCCGCCGGCTGACTGCAACGACACGGATCGCAGAATTCGGCCTGACGCCACCGACGTGCCCGGAAACGGGATCGACGAGGACTGCAGTGGGGCGGACGCTCCGCTGGATGCGGACAGGGACGGCTTCAGCCCGCCGGCGGACTGCAACGACGGCGAACCTGCGATCAAGCCCTCAGCGAGCGAGGTTCCCGGCAACGGCGTTGACGAGGACTGCGATGGCGCCGACGGACCAGTCGACAAGGATGCTGACGGGTATGCGCCTCCGGCCGACTGCAACGACGGCAACGCCGCGATCAAGCCCGGGGCGGCGGACGCGCCGGGGAACGGCGTAGACGAGGATTGCTCACTCGGCGACGCGGCGCTGCCTGCACCGCCTCAAGCGGCGGCAGCCGGCCCTCCGCCTCTGGAGGTCTTGAGCCCGTTCCCCGTGGTCCGACTCCGAGGAACCGTCGGCCGCGCCGGGGCTGTCATCCAGCTCCTCGCGATCCGCGCTCCGCAGGGCGCGCGCGTCCAGGTTCGCTGCAAGGGGAGAGACTGCTGGCGGCGTACACAAAGTCTTCGGGCAAGGAGCAGCAGGTCGCTTCGGTTCACCCGTTATCACCGCTACTTGCGGGCGGGCACCGTGCTCGAGGTGTTCGTCTCCAAGCCGGGTACCATCGGCAAGTACGTGCGCTTCACGATCCGAAAGGGAAAGCCGCCGGCGCGGAGGGACTCTTGCGTGGTGGCCACATCACGGACCCCGTCGCGCTGCCCCACGGGATGACTCTCCGGCGAGCGATTGCGCCTGCTCTCGTCGTGGCTGCAGCCGGGCTGGGAGTGCTGTTCGCGGCCTGCGGCAGCGACGACGAAGGCGCTTCGCGGGCGACCACCCCGGTCGTGCCC
>JACCXP010000365.1 GCA_013696905.1 Thermoleophilaceae bacterium | reverse complement strand
CGCCCCTTCCACGCCACGAGCACCCCGCCCTCGTCGAGCAGCGGCGCCGCGGACTCGACGAGCACGGGCAGCGGCGCAAGCGCTCGCGCGGTGACCGCCGCGTACGCGGCTCGTCCCTCCGCGCGAGCCAGCTCCTCCACCCGCCGCGGGACCGCGCGAGCGTTCGAGATCGCGGCCGAGGCGATCAAGCGGTCGATCGCGGCGCACTTGCGAGCGGACGCCTCGACCAGATCGATCTGCGCGGACGGGAGCGCGATCGCCAGCGCAAGGCCCGGAAAGCCCACGCCGGCGCCGAGGTCGGCGATCCGGGCGGCGCCGGCGAGCTCGGGGACGGCCAGGCCGACCAGCGAGTCGGCGATGTGCCCGGCGAGGGCCTCCGGGCCGCTTCGAATCGTCGTCGGCGGGTCGGGCTCCGAGGCGAGGGCGGCAAGCGCCCGGGTGAGGGCGGCGACTTGGTCGCTCGCGAGCCCGTAGCCATCGGCGAGCTTCCCGAGCCCGGGGAGATCGACGAACTCGCTCACCCGTGTGGCGGCGGGCTCCGCTTCACGTGAAACGGAGAGGCCGCGCTCAGCCAGCCGTCGGGGTGACGACGAGCCGGCGCCTTGGCTCCTGCCCCTCGCTGTGTGTCTCGATGTCGCCTCGCGCGGCGAGGTACTGGTGCACGATCTTGCGCTCGGGCGAGCTCATCGGCTCGAGCTCGACGGGCCGACCCGACGCCAGCGCCTCCGTCGCGGCACGATCGGCGGCCCCTTGCAAGGCGACCTCGCGCCGCCCGCGATAGCCGGCCGCGTCGATCACGACCGCCTTGCGTTCCGCTGAGTCCGCGAACGCGGCGCGCGACGCGATGTACTGGAGCGCGTCGATCGTCTCACCGTCACTACCGATCAGCAGGTCGAGCTCGTCGCCCTCGACCGTCGCCCGTATCTCGGTCTCGACCTCCTCTACGGCGACGGATGCCTCGAGGTCCAGGGTCTCCACGACGCGCTCTACGAGCGCGCGCACGCGCTCTGCCGGCTGCGTCGGTATCTCACTGGTGAGGTCGGGATCCATCTCGCCGCTCGCCATCGCGGAGTATCAGCGCCGGCGTCCGGAGCGCTTCTTCTTCTTGCGCGGCGCACCGGGGGGCGGCTTGGCGGCGGCTCCGTTCCCCGATCCGTTCGCACCCGCGGTGCGTCGTCCCGATGCCTCGGATCCGTTGGCGGCGGTGCGGGCTCCGCGCGCCTTCCGCGGGGCGCGCTCGGCGGAGTCACCGTTCGCCGTCGCCTTCGCAGGCGCCGTCTGTGGGTCGGGCGGGGGCAGGAACTTCTTCACGAGCACCTGCTGGCCGATCGTCCACACGTTGGTCGTGATCCAGTAGACCATCAGCCCCGCCTCGAAGTTGATGATGAAGAAGACGAAGACGAACGGCAGTCCGAGCATCAGCAGCCGCTGGTTGCGCTCCGCGGTGGCCATGCTGACGAGCGTGGCGCCGAGCTGCGTCGCCACGTAGATCACGAGCATCGTGACCAGCACGAGGGGGTACGCGGTCAGCGGCTCGGCGAGGTTCGGGATGAAGCCGAAGCTCTCCTCGCCCCTGATATCGGTCCTGAAGGCGTCGCTGCGCAAGAGGTAGAACAGCGTGATGAAGAACGGGATCTGCAGCACGAGCGGGAGGCACGCGCCGAGCGGGTTGAAGCTGTTCTCCTGGTAGAAGCGCATCATCTCCTCCTGCTTGCGCTTCGGATCGTCCTTGTAGCGGTCCTGCAGCTTCTTGAGCTCTGGAGCGTGGCGCTGCATCTGCTGCATGCCGCGGACCTGCTTGAACGTCAAGGGCAGGATCAGCAGGCGCACCACGAACGTGAGCGCGATGATCGACAAGCCCCACGACAGCCCTGCCTGGTCGTGAAAGAACTTCAGCACTGTGTGCGCCACGTCGATCAGCGGCTGGAGGATGTTGGCGGCGAGGAGGAGCATCACTGAGCTGTGGTGGTCTTAGGGCGAAAAAGTCGCTGGTGCTCGACGCGATCGATGCCGCCCGCGGAGAGCGGGTTGCAGCGCAGCAGCCGCCACCCGGCGAGCACCAGGCCGCGCATCGCGCCATGGCGGGCTACAGCCTCGACGGCGTACTCGGAGCACGTCGGATAGTACCTGCATCGCGCGGGAAGCAAGGGCGACAGGACCCGCTTGTAGAAGCTGATCGGCGCGACGACGAGGGTCGACAGAGCGCTCAAGCCGCCACGGCCCGCGAGAGACCGGCCGTCGCAAGCAGCTCGCTCAGCGCCTGCTCGAATGCCTGCGCGCCGCGCTCGGCCAGCTCGCGAGCGTCCGGGCGCGCGACCAACACATAGTCGCGCCCCGGCGGCAGCTCTCCCGCGCACGACCAGAACGCCTCCCGCAGGAGGCGCTTGACGCGGTTGCGCTCGACCGCCCCACCGACCTTGCGCCCGACGGAGAGCCCCAGGCGGGAGCCCTCCCCGGAGGCCGCCTCCGAGCGGGAGAACTCGTGCAGCACCAGGTAGCGGCTCGCGTAGGAGCGGCCATCACGGAACACCCGGTCGAACTCCGCCGAACGCGACAGCCGCCGGCGCTTCGATGGATGAGCGCGGGCACCGCTCATGACCGTCTCAGGGGGTGAGGCGCTTGCGACCCTTGCCGCGCTTGCGCTTCAGCATCAAGCGACCCGCACGTGTCCGCATGCGGGCGCGGAAGCCGTGCGCGCGGGCGCGCTTGCGCTTCTTGGGCTGGTAGGTGCGCTTCACGACGGCCGATTATAGGGGTGATGCCAGGAGGCTCTGGCGGGGCTCCTTTTGCACAGTCGTGCACAGGCTTACGCCGGCGATTGGGTTTCGCCGCGTTTTGCGCGCTGGCCTTGACGGCACGCGGCGAGGCGGTTCGGCGCGGCGTTATATTCGCCGTTCGCCGCTGATCCGCCCGGTCTTGCGGTGTTCCTCTCGAAGGCGACCGACAACCCCCAGGCCGGGGGTGGCCCCTGCCCTTGCCAAAACACCTCGATCCAGCCTGGGAGGCAGTGCGCCGATCGCTCCGCGAAGAGGTCACGGAGTTCGTCTTCCACGCGTACGTCTCGCCGCTGCATCCCGTGGCGCTCCAGCGAGAGACCCTCTACCTGAGTGCGCCGGGACACATTCGCACCTGGGTGCAGGAGCGCTACCTGCCCTTGATCTCTGAGACCGTGCGCCGGCACGTGGCGGGCGCCGGAGTAGTCGAGGTGGTGGCGGAGGACTGGGCGCCGGCGGCTTCGCTCGAGGAGGCGCCCGCGGAGACGAGACCGAGCGGCGGCGGCGCGCTCAATCCACGCTACGAGTTCGATCAGTTCGTGATCTGCGACGGCAACCGGCTGGCGCACGCGGCCGCGCTTGCTGTCGCCGAGAACCCGGGCCAGGCCTACAACCCGCTGTTCATATACGGGCGTCCGGGCCTCGGCAAGACGCACCTTCTTCACGCTATCGCCAACTATGCACGTCGCTATGGCTCGGGTCTGAGCGTGCGCTACGTGACCGTCGAGGAGTTCACGAACGAGTTCGTGCGCGCCGCCCGCCGCGGCGACACCATCGCCTTCAAGGAGCGCTTTCGCGGCGCCGACGTCCTGCTCGTGGACGACATCCAGTTTCTTGGCGACAAGGCGCGCACCAAGGAGGAGTTCTTCCACACGTTCAACGCCCTCTACGAGGCGGGGCGCCAGCTCGTGATCACGAGTGACCGGCCGCCGTCGGAGATGGAGCAGCTCGAGGCACGGCTGGCAGAGCGCTTCGAATGGGGTCTGGTGGCAGACCTCGATCCTCCCGACTACAGGGCACGGCTGGCCATCCTCGAGAAGCGAGTCAGCCTCGACGCACTCGCCGACGTGTCGACCGAGACGCTCTCAGCGATCGCGGAGCGAGTGACATCGAGCGTGAGGGCGCTGGAAGGGGCGTTGATCCGCGTCGTGGCCTACGCCTCGCTTCGCGGCGATCCGACCTCGCGACGTCACGCCGAGCAGGTGCTGGGCCGCCTCTACCCCGCGCCCGAGGCGCGGGAGAGCCCCGTCGAGCAGATCCAGTCGACCACCGCCGCGAGCTTTGGGCTGACACGCGAGGAGCTGCTCTCCCCCGACCGCCGACCTCGGGTGGCGCTCGC
>JACCXP010000041.1 GCA_013696905.1 Thermoleophilaceae bacterium | reverse complement strand
AGCGCCTCCCACTCCTCGTCGAGCTCGAGCGCGAGCGTACGCGGCTGCGCCGACAGGTTGTGGACGGCGATCACGGTGCTGCCCTCCCAGTCGCAGCGGTGCGCGAAGAGCGCCGGATCGGCGGCCGGGACGAGGCTCCAGCGGCCCCAGCCGATCTCGGGCGTCTCCTTGCGCCTGCGGATCAAGCGCTCGATCCAGTTGAGCAGCGAGCCCGGGTCGCGGCGCTGCGCGGCGACGTTGACGGCCTCAGGCCCGAAGCGCTCGCCGGGCACGAGCGGCATCCGCAGGTCGTCGTCGCGTCCGGTCGAGAAGCCCCCGTTGCGCTCGTCTGACCACTGCATCGGCGTGCGCACGCTCATGCGACCCGGCACGTCGAGGTTCTCGGCCATGCCGATCTCCTCGCCGTAGAAGAGCACGGGCGTCCCCGGCAGCGAGAACATCAGCGAGTACACCATCTCGATCCGATCGCGGTCGCCGTCGAGCATCGAGGGCAGGCGGCGGCGAATCCCGCGCCCGAACAGCTGCATGCCCTCGTCTGGGCCAAAGGCGGCGAACACCTCCTGCCGCTCCTCGTCAGTGAGCTTGTCGAGCGTCAGCTCGTCGTGATTGCGGACGAAGTTGGCCCACTGGTTGTCGGGCGGGATCGCGGGCAGGGACTCGAGCGCGCGCTCGAGCGGGCCCGCGTCCTCGCGCGCGAGCGCCAGGTAGAGCGCCTGGTTGAGCACGAAGTTGAACAGCATGTGCAGCTCGTCGCCGCCCTCGTCGCCGAAGAACGTGCGCTGGTCCTTGGGCTCGAGGTTGACCTCGCCGAGCAGGATCGCGTCTCCCTGGCGGCGGTCCACGAACGAGCGCAGCGCCTTGAGGTAGTCGTGCGGATCGCCGTGCACCTCGCCGGCGATGCCCTCGGTCTCGAGCAGGAACGGCACGGCGTCGATCCGAAAGCCCGACAACCCGAGCTGCAGCCAGAAGCCCATGATCTGGGCGATCTCGTCGCGCACGGCCGGGTTGAGGATGTTGAGGTCTGGCTGGTGCGAGTAGAAGCGGTGCAGGTAGTACTGGCCGGCCTCGTCGTCGTAGGCCCAGTTCGACTCCTCGGCGTCCGGGAAGACCAGGCCCTTGGGACCGTCCGCGGGCGGCTCGTCACGCCAGACGTAGAAGTCGCGATAGGGCGAGTCGCGGTCGGCGCGCGCCGACTGGAACCAGGGGTGATGGTCGGAGGTGTGGTTGACCACGAGGTCCGCGATCACGCGGATGCCGCGGTCGCGGGCCGTGCGCATGAGGTCGACGAAGTCGCCGAGCGTGCCGAGGTGCGGGTCGACGGTGAAGAAGTCGAGGATGTCGTAGCCGTCGTCGCGGTCGCGCGTGGGGTAGAACGGCATCAGCCAGAGGCAGGTGACGCCGATCCCGGCCAGGTAGTCGAGCCGCTCGGTGAGGCCCTGCAGGTCGCCGCAGCCGTCGCCGTCCCAGTCCATGAAGGTCTCCACGTCGAGGCAGTAGATCACGGCGTTGTTCCACCACAGGTCGCTTGTGGCCTTGGCGCTCACGCCGGAGCCACCTCGGCAAGTCGCGGCAGCACGTGCTCGGCGAACACCTCGATGAACTCGCGCTGGTCCCGGCCGACGTGATGCAGGTAGACCTCGTCGAAGCCGAGCTCCGACAGCTCGACCAACCAGGCGACATGGCGCTGTGGCTCGGCCGAGACGAGCACTCCCTCGCGCATGTCCTCGGGGCGCACGTGGCGGGCGACCTCGTCGAAGTGCTCGGTCAGCTCGAGGTCCCACGGGATCGGGGGGCTGAAGACGTTCGTGCGCCACTGCTCGTGGGCGATCCGAAGCGCCGTCTCGTCGTCGCGCGCGTAGGAGAGGTGGACCTGGAGGCAGAGGCGCTTGCCCTCGCCCCCGCCGTCCCGGAAAGCGGAGACGATGCGCTCGAGCTTCTCGCGCGGCTGGTTGATCGTGATCAGGCCGTCGGCCCAGCCTCCCACCCAGCCGGCGGTCTCGACGCTCACCGCGGCGCCGACGAGCGGCGGCGGTTCGTCGGGGTGTGTGTAGAGCCGCGCGCGATCGACCTTCACCAGGCCGTCGTGGGAGACCGTCTCACCCGCAAACAGCGCTCGCATGACCTCCACGCACTCGAGCAGCCGCGCGTTGCGTATTTGCTTGGGCGGCCATGGCTCGCCCGTGATGTGCTCGTTCGACGCCTCGCCCGTGCCGAGCGCCACCCACAGTCGGCCGGGGAACATCTCGCACAGAGTGCTCGCCGCCTGGGCGATGATCGCCGGGTGGTAGCGCTGGCCGGGCGCGTTGACGATGCCGAAGGGAAGCGACGTGGCCTGCAGGGCGGCTCCGAGCCAGGACCAGGCGAAGGCCGAGTGACCCTGGCGCTCCGACCACGGCGAGAAGTGGTCCGAGGACATGGCGGCGTCGAAGCCCCCGGCCTCGGCGGCCTGCACGGCCTCGAGCAACGTGGTGGGCCCGACCTGCTCGTGTGATGCGTGGATGCCGAAGAGGGTCATGGTCGCGCGGCGCGCGAACCTACCACTCAGCGGCGCCCGGTCGTGGCGAGCGCGATCGCAGCCACGATCACTACCACGCCCGCGAGCTGGAAGGCGGACGGCGCCTCCCCGAGCAGCGCCACGCCGAGCAGCACGGAGCCGACCGGCTGCAGCGTCAGCAGCACGCCGGTCAGGGCCGCGGGGAGTCGCGGGAGCGAGGTCGAGATCAGCATCCAGCCGAGCACCTGAGAGGTGAGCGCGAGCGTCAGCAGCCAGGCGTGGGCGGGCCAGCTCGGCGCGAGGTCGAGGTCGCCGATCAGCAGGCCGGCCGGGATGCCGACGAGCGTGGCGACGAGCGTCGCGTCGAAGAGCGGCCCCGCCGGGCGCCGGATGTCCTCGTTGCCCTGGCGCAGGACCAGGATGAAGCCCGCGTAGGTCACGCCGGTGAGGATCCCGAACGCGACGCCGAGCGCCGGGTCCTCCCCGTAGGCCCCGGCTCCGATCGCGCCCGAGATCAGCACCACGCCGACGAGCACGATCGGCACCGCGGCCAACAGGCGCGGAGCGGGGCGCTCGCCCAGCAGCAGCCAGGCAAACAGGGCGACGAACAGCACCTGCAGGTTGCCGAGCACGGTCGCGAGCCCGGCGCCGACGGCCGCGATCGAGTAGTGCCAGAGGGTGAGGTCGGCGATGAAGAAGACGCCGGCGCCGAGCGCGAGCGCGCGCTGGGCAGGCGGGCGCCGACCGTAGCGGCGGCGCTCGAGCAGCGCGAGCAGCGCGAGCGGTGGGAGCGCGTAGGCGCAGCGGAAGACCGCCGCCGTGACCGGCGAGACGTCGGCCAGGCGCACGAGGATCGCGGAGAAGGCGATCGTGAGCGCGCCGGCGACGCCGGCCCAGACCGCCGGCCCCGAGGCAGAGAGGCGGGGTTGGGCTCCCATCCCGGACGCCCTGTCGGGCCCAGCTCGCGTGCTCATAGCGGCGCGCACCGTAGTCGACCGAAATCGCCAGCCTCCCCCGCGCTCCCGGGGGCTGTAGGCCGACCGTATCCTGAAGCGCCATGCCCCCTCGGTCGTCTCACCCCGGCAGCGACTTGGTGACTGCCGGCTTGGCCGACCTGGCCGCCCGACGCCACAGCGTCGAAGCGCTGCTGGTCGCGCGCGCGGCGGCGCGCCTGCGCGACTGCGGCACGGCCGTGCCCGAGCACGAGGTCGCCGATCCCGACCGCCGGCTCTACGCGCTGCTGGCCGCCCGCGACCCCCACGGCGCGCACTCGACCTACAACGCCCTGACCCGCCGGGTCATCTCCTACTGTCGATCGATGGAGCATGCCGGCCGCCGCTGACCGCCGCCGCATCGAAGCCTTCCTGGCGGGTCTCGGCGCCCGCGTGCGATCGCCCCACACTGTCTACCTCGTCGGTGGCACGAGCGCCGTGCTCAGCGGATGGCGCGACACGACGCTCGACATCGACCTGCGGCCGGAGCCCGACTCCGACGAGCTGCTGCGCGCGCTCGTCGATCTCAAGCGCGACCTCGACATCGCCGTCGAGCTTGCCTCGCCGCTCGACTTCCTGCCCGATCTGGCGGGCTGGCGCGAGCGCAGCCCGTGGGTCTCGGGCCACGGCCCCGTGCACGCCCGCCACCTCGACTTCCGGCTGCAGGCGCTCGCCAAGCTCGAGCGCGGCCTTCGCACCGACCTCGCCGACGTCGAGGCGATGCTCGCGCGCGGGCTGGTCGATGCGGAGGACCTGCGTGCGGGCTTCGCCGAGATGAGCGAGCGGATGTTCCGCTTTCCGGCCGTCGATCTCGGCGGCTTCGAGCGGCGGCTGGAGCGAGCGCTCGACCGCTGAGCCGGCGGTCAGGCGAGCGCTCGCTCGGCGCCCTCCGTCGCGTCGAGGCGCCCCGGCACCGGATCATCGGGTGCGCCATCGCTCGCCTGCAGGTACTCGAGCGCCGCATCCACGCCGCCGCGCTCGAACGGCACCCCCGCCAGCGAGAGCCCCATCTCGACGCCGGAGAGCGTCCCCGCGAGCGACAGGTCGTTGAAGTCCCCCAGGTGCCCGATCCGGAACACGCGCCCGGCGACCTTCCCCAGTCCCGCTCCGAGCGACATGTCGAAGCGCTCGAGGATCAGGCGGCGAAGCTCGGCTTCGTCGTGACCCTCGGGCAGGAGCACCGCGGTCAGCACCGACGAGTACTCGCGCTCGTCCTCGCAGAGGATCTCGAGGCCCCACGCGCGCACGGCGCGGCGGGTGGCCTCGGCGTGGCGGTCGTGGCGGGCGAAGACGGCGTCGAGGCCCTCCTCCTCGAGCATGCGCAACGCCTCGCGCAGCCCGTAGAGCAGATTGGTTGGGGGCGTGTGCGGAAAGAAGCCGCGTGCGTTTGCCTCGAGGATCGGCGCCCATTCCCAGTAGGAGCGGCCGAGTCGAGCGCTGTGCGAGGCCTCGAGTGCCTTGTCGCTGACCGCGTTGAAGCCGATCCCGGGCGGCAGCATCAGCCCCTTCTGCGAGCAGCCCACCGTCACGTCGACGCCCCACTCGTCGTGGCGAAAGTCGATCGAGGCGAGCGAGGAGATCGTGTCGACCAAGAGCAGCGCGGGATGGGAGGCGGCATCGATCGCCTGGCGCACCTCGGCTACGCGGCTCGCGACGCCGGTCGAGGTCTCGTTGTGCACGACCGTCACCGCCTTGATCGCGTGGCCCGAGTCGTTCGCGAGCCGCTCGGCCACCACCTCGGGATCGACGCCGTGGCGCCAGTCGCCCGCCACCCAGTCGACGTCGAGGCCGATCCGCTCGGCCATCGCGCGCCAGAGGGTGGCGAAGTGGCCGGTCTCGAAGGCGAGCACCCTGTCGCCCGGGGAGAGCGTGTTCACGAGCGCGCCCTCCCAGGCACCCGTGCCAGAGGACGGGTAGACGATCACCGGGCCACTCGTCTTGAAGACGGGCTTGAGCGCCGCGAGCAGGTCGAGCGTGAACTCCGCGAAGCCCGGGCCGCGGTGGTCGATCGTCGGCGCGGCGATCGCGCGCAGCACCCGCTCCGGGGTGTTCGTCGGCCCGGGGATCTGTAGGAAGTGGCGTCCGCTGCGGTGGGTCATGAGGACCGTCGCGGACCATACACCGAGTCCAATAGGCTCCCGCCGCGACCAGCCGGCATCGAGGAGGCGCCTCTTGACTAAGACAGCCCCAGTGAGCGCCTCCCACCCGCTCCCTCAGCGCGACGGTGCCCGGGCGCCCGACCTGGCCGCCGCGCTGCGCCGCGAGCTGCGCGGCGAGGTGGCCTTCGACGACTACAGCCGCCACCTCTTCTCGCGCGACGCGAGCATGTACTCGATCGAGCCGATCGGGGTTGCCTTTCCGCGCGACGCCGACGACGTGGCCGCCGCCGTCGCGGTGGCCGCCGAGTTCGAGGCTCCCGTGCTCTCCCGCGGCGGCGGCACGAGCCTGGCCGGGCAGACCGTCGGTGCGGCGCTCGTGCTCGACATGTCGCGCCACATGGACCGGATCCTGGAGATCGACCCCGAGCGCCGCCTCGCGCGCGTCCAGCCCGGCGTCGTCCAGGACGACCTCAACCGCGCGGCGGGCAAGGCCGGGCTGATGTTCGGGGCCGACACGTCCACGAGCAACCGCGCCACGC
>JACCXP010000037.1 GCA_013696905.1 Thermoleophilaceae bacterium | reverse complement strand
GTGCTCCGATGAGCGCCAGCGCCACCGCGACGGGCGGGCGAGCGGCCTGAGCGAGGTCCGCTTTTGCATGGCGTTCAGCCGGACGCCGCCGCCGTCCACCACGAGACCGCGTACGCCAGTACGAAGAACGCGATCGGTGGGTGCGCTTCGGTGCTCCGCTCATCGCTCGATCGGCGTTGGTCGCTATGTGGACCGCGCCGGCGGGGGACGAGCGCGAGCGCCAGCGCCGCCATGACGATCGCGCCGACGCCGAGCGCGACCGCGAGCGGCGGGTAGGGAATCCGATCCGGCAGGGGCAGACCGAAGAGAACCCGACGACTGCGAGCACGTTCGCGAACGCGTCCACCAGGATCGCGGCGCCGAACAGGGCCCAGAAGAGCCACTGGTTGAGGCACTGGAGCATGTATGCGCGCAGCTCGCGGCGGAGCGGGTGACGTAGGAGGCCGTACCGCCAAGGCACGCGTCCTGCCCAAGGACAGGAGCTTGGGGAGGAGATAGCCGCGCATCCCGATCTCCTCAGCAAGTCAGAACGAGCACGCCAGGATGATGGCCTGGACGAGAAACCCCACGAGCGGATTGATGACCCCACCCTCCGGCACGACGAACGAGGCGAGCGGCGTGGCCCACACGATCGCCGAGGCGGCCACGGTTATCACCAAGGTCGCCCCGAAGGCGATCCACCAGACACTCAAGCCCAGACGGTGGAGGCCCGGTGTCTTCAAGCCCTCCTTGGAGTGTCCCTCCCGGGTCACGACCAGCAGCATGATCAATGCCGCGAGAGTCGGAGTGATCGACCACAGCGGTCACGATCGCCAGTGCCTCGGAGCGCGCCTGCGAGATGAGAAGTCGGTAGAACGGGTCGCGATGGTGCATCGGAAGCTCGGCCACCGCGAGACCGTGATCCGGAGCGAGTCCGAGGATCCTCAGGCCGCTGCCCAGGACGTGCTCACGGAAGTCATGGGGCACGGAGACTTTGCCGATCGCCGCCTTGACGCCGATCTCGGCGAAGGAAACGACGCTGAAGGCCAACTGGGTAGCGTGCCCCGATGGCCTGCCGCGCTGCCGGCCGCACGGTCCTTGACCCCTGGAGCTGCCACAGGACGACGTGTGTGTCGAGCAGCAGCCTCACGCGGGCTCGTCGAGCATCTCGTCGAGCTCGCGCTCGGTGAAGTCGAAGTTCTCGGCGATGGAGATCCGGCCGGCCAGCGACCCGCGCGCGGCGAGGAACCGCCCCCCCACGCCGGGGACGTTTGGTATTACTTGGTAGTCTTACTGTGTGCGTGTCACCCAGAAAGGGCAGGTCACGATCCCACTCGAGGTTCGTCGCGCGCTCGGCATCCGCCCGGGGAGTGACGTCGACTTCCAGCTCGACGAGCGAGGCGCCCGGCTTGTCGTCGAGCGCGACCGCGCCGCCCAGGACATCGCCCGCATGCGCGGTGCCGGCGACGTCGAGTTGAGCACCGACGAGATCCTCGCGCTCAGTCGCCGGTGAAGCAGGCCGCCGGGACGGTCGTCGACAGCAGCGTCCTGCTCGACCTCTTCACCGAGGACTCGCAATGGGTTGACTGGTCGCAGGCCCACCTCACCGAAGCCACCGAGCGCGGCGCGATCGTCCTGAACGCAGTCGTCCTTGCCGAGATCGCGCCACGATTCTCACGCATCGAGGCGCTTCGGTCGGCGCTCCCCTCGATGGCGATGGTTGAGGAGATCCCGCCCGCCGCGGCTTTCCTCGCCGGCCACGCTCACGCCAACTACCGCCGCGCGGGAGGCGCACGCGGAGCGGTCCTCCCCGACTTCTTGATCGGAGCACACGCCGCCGTCACGGCTCGTCCATTGCTCACCCGCGACCCGCGCCGCATCGCCACCTACATCCCCGGGGCAACCTTGATCGCACCAAGGATGACGAGCTGAGCGCGAGGCGCCGACCATCTCCAGGTGTTCGAGGCAGCGCTCGAGCAGCTCCCGCGCGCGGCGCTGGATGGGCCGATCCTCGCCCGCTCGGACTCGGCCGGCGGCAGCCAGTCGAGACGCGCTCGTAGTCAAGATGAGGCAGATCGTACGTGACCCGACACAGAATACGGCCGGCGCCTTGAGCGCCTGTTGCGCCGGCTCGGAAGATGGTGCGGCCCTCGCCGGGTGGGCTACGAAGTGCCGGCGTCGATGCTCCGGCCGCGAAGCTAGTCGAGCTTGAGAGCGAGGCCGAGCGCGGCGACGTACTCCGCGCTTGCGCCGGGCGGCCGGCAAGTGACGCTGTCATGGCCTGGTCGGTCCGCCTGCTGAGATGAGGCCGCACTCGTAGGCGAGGATCACGGCGTGGACCCGGTCGCGGACGCCGAGCTTCATCAGCACCCGCCGGACGTGGCTCTTGACCGTCGTCTCCTCGACCGAGAGCGCGCCAACGATCTCGCGGTTGGACAGCCCGTGGGCGACCAGGAGGAGCACCTCCCGCTCGCGCGGTGTCAGCTCATCGAGGCGTGGATCGTTGGCCGGTCGCAGCACGGGCTGCTCGACCAGGCGATCGATCACCCGTCGGGTCACCGACGGCGAGAGCAGCGCATCGCCGGCCGCGACGGTGTAGATCGCCCGCAGCAGCTCCTCGGGCGAGCTGCGCTTGAGCAGGAAGCCGCTGGCCCCGGCGCGCAAGGCACCGACGACGTACTCGTCCTCCTCGAACGTCGTCAGGATGACCACCTTGGCGGAGGGGACCCGGGCGATCAGCTCGCGGGTGGCGGCGATCCCGTCCATGGTGGGCATGCGCACGTCCATGAGCACCACATCGGGGCGCTGGTGCACTGCGCGTCTGACCGCGACGTCGCCGTCGTGGGCCTCCCCAACGAGCTCGAGCCTGGCGTCGCTCGAGAGGATGAGGGCCAGCCCACGGCGGACTATCTCGTCGTCGTCGACGAGCATCGTGCGGATTCGGTGCTCGGAGGAGGCGTTCATGGATCCTGCCCGGCGAAGGGCAGCGCTGCCCGAACCACGAAGCTGTCACCGTCGCGGCCGGCTTCGAACGTCCCGTCGAGCAGCGCCGCGCGCTCGCACATGCCCGGAATGCCGTGGCCGCCGGCCGCTCGCGCGGCCGTCTGGCGAGCGACCGGGTTCATCACCGTGAGACGCAGTTCGCCATCGCGCCGGTCGATCGTGATCGCCGCGCTGCCGGTGCCGTGGCGCGCCGCGTTCGTGAGCGCCTCCTGCGCGATGCGGTAGCCGGCGCGATCGACCGCGGGCGGGATGCGCTGGCCCGAGCCTGGGCGGTCGACGAGGTGAAAGTCGAGCCCGCTGGCGCGATGGCGCTCGACCAGGTCCGCGATCCTGTCGGTGCCGGGTGCCGGCGCGAGCTTGGCCGACCCGCCGCCGCGCAGGCGCCCGAGGATGCCGTCGAGGTCCTCGATCGTCTCGCGGGCGATCACCTCGATCGCTTCGATCGCCTCGCGGGCGCCTTGTGGCCGGCTCTCCTGGACCGTCCGCGCCGCCCCCGCCTGGATCAGGATCGAGTTGATTGCGTGACCGGCCGAGTCGTGCAGCTCCCTGGCGATGCGCGATCGTTCCTCGGCCACGGCGAGACGCTGCTCGCGCTCGATGCGCTCGCGCTCTTGGGCGGCGCGCTGGCGCGCCAGGCGGCGACGGTCGCCGATCACCCAGCCGCCTCCCCAGAGCAGGGCCGTAACCAGGTACTCCCCGGGCTCGAGGCCGAAGCGCGCCCAGGCGAGCGCCACGAACGCCGAAAAGGCCGCGAAAGTCACGCTGGCGATCCGCAACGGGTTCACTTGCCTGGGGCGTTCGCCGAGCGTGGCGAGGGCCACCGCGGGGGCGACCGGCCGCAGCACGGCGTAGTCCAGCCCGACGAGCGCCACGGTTGCGGCGAGCACGATGAGGAGCACCGCCAGCGGCGCGCGGCGACGCATCAGCAGCGGAATCGCGCTGAGCAGGCAGAGGGCGACGCCCGCCGGATCTATCTGTCGTGCCGCGTCGGTCTGCTCTCCGAAGGACTGGCTGCCGAGCTGTCCGAGCGCGAGCAGAAGCACGGCGAGGGCGAGGGCGAAGTCGAAGAGGCGCCGCCGCCTCGAGGGCGTGAGGGTGGCCGTGAGACTGGACACCGCGGCAGCCTAGCCCGGCCACCGCCGCTCGGAGACCTCCTGCGGGACGAGGCGCCTTCGCCCATCGGAGGAGATGAAACTTCACTCCAGCGGACGGTTTCTGGGCCGCGCCCCGAGCGTAGCTTGACCGGCCATGAGAACTCGATCGATGACCCCAGACCAGACCGACCAGACCGGACGCCGGCTCGGGGGGCTCACCCGCTGGGTGCTGGCCCACAAGCGCGTGATTGTCACCTTCTGGGCAGCGCTCACGCTCGCCGGGCTCTACAGCGCCCTGCACGTGACCGAGGCGCTGGACGAGGACTTCACGATGCCCGAGAGCGCCGGCACCCTGACCAACGACCGGATCGCCGAGCGCTTCGACTCGGGTGGAGCGGTCCCTCCGCTGGTCGCCGTGGTACGCCTTCCGCAGGGCGCCCAGGCCAGCGATCGAGCGGTGCGCAACGAGCTCCAAGGACTCGATCGAGCGCTGGCCCGCGCCGTGCCCGGTGCACGCACCGCCTCCTACGGCTCGACGCGCGACGCAGCCTACGTCTCCGACGACGGCCGCACGACGTTCGCCGTCGTCCATCCCCCAGCGAGCGAGATCGGAGGTGGCGGGCCAGGGGGCGGCGAGATCAGCGACGAGGCGCTGGCCAGGGCCGAGCGGGCCGTCGCCTCGGCAACGGTGGCGGGTGCCGAGGTGGAGCTGACCGGCGACGGGCTGCTCGCCCGCGAGGCACCCGGCGCCGGCGGGCCCCCGAGCTTTCTGAGCGAGACGCTGATCGCTGGTGTGGCGGCGCTCGTCGTACTCGCATGGGTCTTCGGATCGCCACTGGCGCTCGTCCCGCTACTGATGGCGATCGTCACGATCCCCGTCACCCTGCTTGCGGTCTGGGGCCTGACCTCGATCACCGAGGTCAACTTCGTCGTCGTCCTCCTCGTCGCGCTGATCGGCCTGGGCCTCGCGATCGACTACGCCCTGCTGGTGGTGATGCGCTGGCGCGAGGAGCGTGACGGTGGAGCAGCAAACGAGCGGGCGGTCGCCGAGGCGGCCGCCACGGCGGGCCGAGCGGTCCTCTTCAGCGGCACGACCGTGGCGATCGGGCTGCTTGCGGCCCTCGTGCTGCCGGTCCCGTTCCTGCGCTCGATCGGATACGGCGGCTTGCTCATCCCACTCGTCTCGGTAGCGGTCGCGCTCACGCTGCTTCCCATCGTGCTCGCCACGGTGGGGCCGCGTGCCGACGCCCGCCGGCTCCGCCGGACCGACCGAGCGGAGCGCCGGTGGGCCGGCTGGGCCCGCCTCATCATCCGTCACCGGGTTGCGGCTGCGGCCACCGGTGCCGCGCTGCTCCTGGCGCTCTGCGTCGTCGCCGGGGGCATGGTCCTCGGAAAGCCCGAGGCGACCTCCATCGGTGGCGCCGGCAAGCCCAAGGCGGCGCTGGAGGCCCTCGAGCGGTCCGGGATCGGCGGCTCGCCGATCGCTCCGATCGAGGTCCTCACCCCGGCCGGCGACGCCGAGCAGACCGCCGCGCGCCTGGGCGAGGTCGCCGGCGTGCGGGCCGCCAGCGCACCCGAGGGCGCCTGGCGAGCCGACGGCCTAGCCGTGGTCGAGATGTTCACGGCGGCCGACACCAACTCCGACGCCGGTCGCGAGACGGTGGACGCGGTGCGAGCCGAGGCCGGGAACCTCCGCGAGACCAGCGTCGGCGGAGCAACCGCCCAGACGATCGACTTCGTCGACGGCGTCTATGGCTCGTTCCCGCTGATGCTCGCCCTGATCTCTGGGATCACGTTCGTTCTACTCGCACGTGCATTCCGGTCGCTGGTCCTGCCCGCCAAGGCCATCGCGATGAACCTCCTGTCCGTGTTCGCAACCTGGGGTGTCATGACGCTCGTCTGGCAGCACGGCATCGGCACCGAGCTCCTCTTCGGAGCCGACCCCACAGGCTCGGTCGAGTCGTGGGCCCCGGTCCTCGTCTTCGCATTCATCTACGGGCTCTCGATGGACTATGAGGTCTTCATCCTCGCCCGCATGCGCGAGGAGTACGACCGCACGGGCTCGACCGACGAAGCGGTAGTGCGCGGAACGGCCGCCACCGGACGGCTGGTCACCAGTGCGGCGATGATCGTCTTCTTCTCCTTCGCCGCCATGGCCACCGTGGGAGAGCTGGAAGCCCAGATCCTGGCCACCGGGCTCGCCGCCGGCGTTTTGCTCGACGCGCTCGTGGTCCGATCGCTCCTGGTGCCCGCGACCGTGTCCTGGCTCGGACGCTGGAACTGGTGGCTCCCGGAGGGAGCGCGGCGGGCGCTACGGCTCTCGGAGGTCAAGTCGCCCCCTGCGTGGGAGGAGGCGTAGAAGTTCAGTGCATCATCGGAAGCGAGCTCTCCCTACAGCTGCGCCGGCTGGGAGGATGGCGCAACCCTCGCCGGATGGGCTACGACGCGCCGGCGTCGGCGCTCCGGCCGCGAAGCTAGAGGTCGGTCCTGCAAGTCCTGTGGCACTTGGGGGAAGTTGGGTGTGCGGGTGAATCGCCTTGTCGTCCTGGTTGGGCGACACTGGAGGCGAAGATGGCGGCGCAGGCCAAGCGCATCGAGATCGCGGCGGAAGATCGCCCGGTGCTGGAGAAGTTGGCCAGCTCGCGAACTGCCGAGCGGCGGCTGGTCGAGCGGGCGCAGATCGTGCTGCTGGCCGCCGAGGGGCGGCCGGCCAGCGAGATCGCCGAGCGGGTTGGCTGCGTGGCGGCGACCGCGCGTCGTCAGCGCGCTCTGCTACGAGCGCGCATCCATCAGGACCTCGTGCGCGACTTGAGGAGCCGATCGTGACTGCGTCGGGGCTCGAGCTGCCGCTCTATTGCTTCCACATGTGCTCGGCCACTCGCGCGACTCCTTCTGCCGGCTCACGGGCTCGCTCGATCTGGTCACCTTCTGGGCCTGTCACCGCGCGGCGTTTGACCACTTCGGTGGTGTCCCTCGCGAGCTGCTCTATGACCGCACGAAGACGGTGGTCAGGTCCCACGTCGGCCGCGAGCGTCTCTCTGGCGAGGGGCGCCTGCACCCCGAGGCGCTCGCCTCCGCCCACCACTACGGCTTCAGGATCCGGCTCTGCCGCGCCTACCGCGCAAAGACCAAGGGCAAGGTCGAGTCAGATGTCCCTTATGTGCGCGAGCGGCTGCTGCGCTGCCACGACTTCGCCGACTACGACCCGGCCAACGCTCGTGGGCTGAGTGGGACGGGGACGTTGCCCGCCGGCGTGTGCACGGCACCCACGGCGAGGTCGTGGCGGCGAGGGCGAAGCGCGAGAGCGCGGCGCTGCCTCCGCCCAAATGCCCATTCGGCGATCGGACCGTGCCCCCAGGAAGTTCACCCTGAGCACCAAGGGAGTCCTGTGTCTGGCCGAGAGGCGCTGCACCCCTTGCTGAAGGGGCCAGGTGATCACCTCGATGACCCTTTGTCCTCGACGACCAAGACATTCGCGCAGCCTGGCGCTGCATGTCCGGCTTGACATCGGGGCCTCACCCTTGAACCGGCGGCCTGATCTCGCCGCTCGCCGAGCTCGCCCGTCGAGCGGACGAGCGCGCCCGGCTGGTGCTCTCGGCGTCGGTAGGCGCGCCTCGCCTCAGTACAGCGCTGAGGCAAGGCGCCGGCGATGCTCGCGCGCGAGCTCGTGGTCGGCGCCGAGCTCGATGAAGATCGCCACCATCGCCTGGCGCACGAGGTCCCGCTCCTCGGGCTCCGTCGCCGCGGCAAATGCCTGCTGGAGCTGTTCGAGCGCCGAGGCATGGTCGCCATCGTCCCAGGCCGTGAACGCCTGCTCGACCTCGTGGCCGTTCATCGACAGGCGGGCCCGCGCCGCGAGCCCCGCGGCCGCGAAGTCGTGTGCGAAGGGCTCGAGCACGGCGAGCGCCTCCTGCGGCTCGTCCCTACGCAGCAGCAGGCGTCCGAGCGCTTGGCCGGCGCGCTGCTGGTGCGGGTCGAGCTCGAGCGCGCGCCGCAGCTCGGCCTCGTCGTCTGACCCGGCCAGCCGGTCGGCCTCGGAGGGCACCAGGCGATCGAAGAAGCGCTCGACCTCGGCGGGCGGCAGGGCGCCTGTGAACTCGTCGGCGAGGCGGCCGTCGCGGAAGCCCTTGACCGCGGGGATGCCCTGCACCTGGAAGCTCGCGGCGAGGCCCTGGTTGCTGTCGACGTCGACCTTCGCCAGGTCGACCTGACCCTCGCGCGCCCTCGCCGCCTGCTCGAGCGCCGGTGTCAGCGCGCGGCACGGACCACACCAGGCGGCCCAGAAGTCGACTACCACCGGCAGCTCGCGCGAGCGCTCGACGACGCGCTCCGCGAACTGTGCCTCGTCGACATCGAAGATCATCGCCGGCTCGACTATAGGCGCCGGCGCCGGTCAGGGCCCCGACACGGCGACCTTCTCGACCACGACCGGCTCGAGCGGCGTGCCCGCCTGGCCGCTTGCCGGGTCGCCGAGCTGCGCGATCCGGTCGACGACGTCGAGCCCGTCCCGCACCTCGCCGAGCAGCGCGTAGTCCGGCGGCAGGCCGGCGTCGGGGGCCGTGACGACGAAGAACTGTGACCCGGCGGTGCCGGGCCGCTCGTCGCCGGCCTTCGCCATCGCCACGACGCCCTTCGTGTACTGGGCTCCGCGCGGCGGGCGGTCGACCGTCTTGTAGCCAGGACCGCCCATGCCCGTCCCGGTCGGATCGCCTCCCTGGATGACGAACCCCGGCACGATGCGATGGAACACCGTCTGCTCGAAGAAGCCGTCCCCGGCGAGCGCGACGAACGAAGCGGCGGTGCGGGGAGCGGCCTTGACGTCGACCTCGATCTCAAAGTCACCGCAGTTGGTGGTAACGGTCGCGCGGTAGCTCCCGTCGGCCTCGAGGCGCCGGCGCGGCGGCTGCCGCTCGCCATCGGGCTTCGGAGCAGGGGCCTGCACTGGCTCGCAGCCGGGGACGCTCGACGGCCCCGATGTGCTCGACTGGGTCGCCGAGCCGGCCGCCGGATCCTGCTTCTCCTCACCACCGCAGGCAGCGCCTGTGAGCGCCAGCGCGAGCGCCGCGAGCGAGCAAGACCAGGAGCGCGACACGCGCGAAAGGCTAGACCGGGTCGCGGCGTACGATTGCCGCGCCTTGCGCCTGTCCGCCTTCGTCGACTCCTACGACCAGGTCATCCTCGACCTCGACGGCTGCGTCTGGGTCGGCGAGGAGGCGAGCGCCGGCGCCGCGGAGGCGATCGCCGCACTGCGCGAGGCGAGCAAGCGGGTGGCGTTCGTGACCAACAACCCCTACGACGCCGGCGAGGACTTCGTGCGCAAGCTGTGGGGCCTCGGCGTGCGCGCGTCGCTTGACGACGTCGTAACCGTCGGCGGGGCCGTGCAGCATCTGCTCGCAGAGACACGCCCCGGCCGCGGGGCGTTCGTGATCGGCACCCAGGCGATGCGCGACCACGTCAGCCACGCCGGGCTGAGCGTCCTGAACGGGACCGGTCTCGCCCCGCAGGCCGACCTGGTGCTCGTCGCGGGCACGCGCGAGCTCACCTACGAGGACCTGCGCGACGCGGTGCTCGCGCTGAGCCGCGGGGCCGACTTCCTCGCCACCGGCCGAGACCGCACATACCCGATGCCGGACGGTCCGTGGCCCGCCACCGGCGCCCTCGTCGCGGCCGTCGAGTACGCGAGCGAGCGGACAGCCCAGATCGTCGGCAAGCCGGAGCCGCAGCTCTTTCGCACCGCGCTCGACCGGCTCGGCCCGGGACGCACGCTCGCCGTCGGCGATCGCCTCGATGCCGACATCGGCGCAGCCGCGAGCGCCGGCATCGACGCAGCGCTCGTGCTAAGCGGGGGCGCGACGCGCCAGCAGGCGGCGGTCGCACCCGCGCCGCGACCGCTGGTCGTGACAGAGACACTCGCCGAGTTGGTGCTCGGGCGCCACGCCGCGCTTGCGAGCGGCTGAAGGCCCCGAATCGGAATGTCCGGCGCGGGCGTCGGCGAACATAGTCAGGCAGTGACCCGCAAGACCCACCACAAGCACTCGTCGTCGAAGGGCTACCGCCGACTGCTGGACGGGCTGGCCGAGATCGAGGGCGTCCACCGCGTGGCGACCGGCAAGGTCAAGCCGCGCATGGGCAGCGGGCGCCCGGTCGCCGCGATCTCGAAGGTGAGGCGCGTGCCCTCCGGGCTCTCGATCACGATCAACACGGAGGGCGCGATCGTCGACGCGTACGTGATCACCGATCGTCCCGAGGCGGTCGCTGCGGCGATCGACGAGCGCGGTTGGAGCGCCTCCGACTAGGCGACCGTCTGGTGCGACGGAGTCTGCCTCCTCTGCCGTATATATACATCGTCTCGTGCCTCCGACGCTTGCCAACGGGAAGATCTGCTACGTCGAATCCCGACAACCGACGTCGATCGCTCGGCCGCCTTCTACGACGCGGTATTCGGCTGGAGCATCAGGCGGCGCGGCGACGGTGACACCGCGTTCGACGATACGACGGGCGAGGTGAGCGGCACGTGGGTCGTTGGTCGGCCGCCGTCGCCTGAGCCCGGCCTGCTGGTCCACGTCATGGTCGACAGCGTCGCCGCGACCGTCGACCTCGTCATCGCACACGGGGGCGAGATCGTGCGGGCGATCGGGGCCCAGGCACCGGAGATCACCGCATGGTTCCGCGATCCCGAGGGCAACGTGATCGGGCTCTACCAGGAGCCCTGCGACTCCGCACGCGGCAGCTAGCGGGAGGCGTGGGCCCGCGCGAGCAGCAGCGCGCGCTCACGAGCGTTTCGCGTCATCGAGGCGGCGCGCTCGAACTCCACGCGCGCCTCGTCGACGCGGCCGAGCTTCTCGAGCAGATCGCCGCGCACGGTCGGCAAGAGGTGGTAGCCGCGGAGCGCCGGCTCCGAGACCAACTGATCGGCGAGCTCGAGGCCCGCCGCGGGGCCGAACGCCATCGCGACCGCGACGGCGCGGTTCAGCTCGACCACCGGCGATGGCGCGAGCTCGGCGAGCGCGTCGTAGAGCGCCGCGATGCGCGACCAAGCCGTCTCCGCCGGGGTGCGCGCTCGCGCGTGGCAGGCCGCGATCGCGGCCTGGAGCGCGTACGGACCGAGCGCGCCGCCGAGCCTCTCGGCGCGCTCGAGCGCCGCGAGGCCACGACGCACGAGGACATGGTCCCAGCGCCCACGGTCCTGATCGAGCAGCCGAATCGGCTCTCCCGACGGGCCGACCCGCGCCCTCGAACGCGACGCCTGGATCTCCAGTAGCGCCACGAGGCCGTGGACCTCCGGCTCCTGCGGGACGAGCTCGGCCACGATGCGCCCGAGCCGCAGCGCATCCTCACAGAGCGCGGGTCGCAACCAGTCCTCACCGGCGGTCGCCGAGTAGCCCTCGTTGAAGACGAGGTGGATGACCTCGAGCACCGACGCGAGGCGCGTCTCTCGCTCGGCACCACTCGGCACCTCGAACGGCACGCGCGCCTCGGCGAGCGTCCGCTTCGCGCGCACGATCCGCTGAGCGACCGTCGACTCGGAGACGAGGAACGCGCGCGCGATCTCGCTCGTCGTCAGCCCTCCAAGCAGGCGCAGAGTGAGCGCGACACGCCCCTCGGGCGAGAGCACCGGATGGCAGCTCATGAAAACGAGCCGCAGCAGGTCGTCGCCGATGTCGTCGTCGAGCGCGGCGTCGAGATCGGGCTCGGCCAGCTGCCGCTCGACCTCGATCTCGCGACCGAGCTGCTCCTGCTTGCGCGCGAGGCGCGCGTCGCGCCGCACGCGGTCGATCGCCCGGTGCCTGGCCGTGGCCATCAGCCAGGCGCCGGGGTTGTCCGGTACACCTGACTGCGGCCATTGCTCGAGCGCGGCCACGAGCGCGTCCTGAGCGAGCTCCTCGGCGAGACCGACGTTGCGCACGATCCGCACGAGGCCGGCGATCACCCCCGCCGACTCGATCCTCCAGACAGCGTCGATCGCGCGATGGGCATCGAAGGCGCTCATCGCGAGCAGCTCTGCGCTACTGCTGCGCGGCGGACTGCGCGCGCAGCCGCTCCTCCTGCTCCCGCAGCTCGGGGGTGAGCGCGTCGCCGAAGTCCTCGGCCTCGAACACCCTGCGGATCTCGATCTCGGCATCCCCCTCGTGCGGGCTCGGGCAGCGCTTGACCCACTCGATCGCCTCGTCCATCGACTTCACCTGCCACAGCCAGAAGCCCGCGATCAGCTCCTTCGCCTCGGTGAAGGGCCCGTCGGTCACGCTGCGCTCGCTCCCCGAGAACCTGACGCGGGCGCCCTTCGAGCTCGGGTGAAGCCCCTCGCCCGCCAGCATCACGCCGGCCTTGACGAGCTCCTCGTTGTAGGCGCCCATCTCGGTCAGCAGTTGCTCGCCGGGCATGACGCCCGCCTCCGTGTCCTCGTTCGCCTTGAGCAGGATCATGACTCGCATCGTCGTGCCTCCTTGTTGTTGACATCGCCTCTACTAACACGTCGAACGGGGCGCCGCGAAATCGACAGGCTTCAGCCACTCGGCCGCGCGGGTCGCCTGAGACCCGGATGCACGCCGCCGGGAGCCCCTCGGCCGCGGCTATGCGCTGGAGCAGGCCGACGAGCTGATCGCGCTCCGGCTCGTCGAGCGACGCGAGCAGCTCTGCCTCGTGCGCATCGACCGCCCGCTCCGCGTCCGCGAGCAGCTCCGCCGCGGCGCACGTCAGGTGGAGCGCGTACGCGCGCCGGTCCCGAGGGTCGCGGCGCCGCTCGACCAGCCCGCGCGCCTCGAGGTCGTCGACCAGCGCGACCATCGCGGTGCGATGCACCCCGAGCGCGCCGCTGAGCGCCTGCTGAGACTGGCCGGCGGCGGTCGCAATGTGCGTGAGTAGGCCGAAGTGCCGCGGATGCAGGCCGAGGGGGCGCAGCCGCTCGGTCAGGCGCTCGACCTCGTGGACGCCGAGCTGCGAGAGCAAAAAGGCATGATCGTGGCCAGCCTGTTCGCCTCTTGCGGTCTCGACGCCCTGCTTGCGAACGGACCTGGCCGCTCGCTCTCGGGACTCGCGGTGAGGTGGGCCACGGTGGCGGTGGCCGTCGGCCTGGTGCTGATCGCGCTCGACGGCTTCGCTCTCCAGCGGATCGCCGAGGGGTGGCTGCAGTAGCCGGGGGCAGAGCGCGCCACGAGCTTTCGGGTCGCCGCCGCACAATCCGGGCAAGTGCGGCGCTGGCCGGCCTCGATCGCCACGGTGACGGGCGTGGCCGCGATCGGCATCGGCCTCTACCAGCTGTACTTCGGTCTCAGCAACGTAACGGTCGTCCTCTTTGGCACCGTGTGGAGCATCCAGCCACTCTGGTTGATCACGGTCCGCATCGAGCTCTGCGCGCTGCTCGGTCGGGGCGGACGGAGCGGCCGTCCGACGCCCCAGGATGATTTAAGGGGCCGCCCGAGTGGTCCCAGCAGGTCCTGATCGTGATCTTCCTCGACCTGATGGTGGTCCAGCCGGGGACTTGAGGCGATCGCGGGCGCACGTCCGTTGCGCGTGCGCCGCCCATAGAATGGGCGGCGTGACCGACCGAGCCTCGCACTCATGTGCCGGATACTCGGCTGCGTAGCGCGCGAGCCGGTCTCGATCCGGCACGAGCTGCTCGAGTCGGAGAACCCGTTCATCCGCCAGTCCGAGCAGCACGACTCGGGCTGGGGCATGGCCGTTTACGAGCGCCCCGACGGTGACCGCCCGAGCTGCATGCGCTTCGCCCGCGCCGCTTACGAGGATCCCGACTTCACGCGCGCGACCGAGCAGCGCGGGCGCATCTTCAACGCCCATGTGCGGCGCGCGACGATGGGCGGGCTGACGCTCGAGAACACGCATCCGTTCTGCCTCGGGAACTACTCCTTCGGTCACAACGGCACGGTCCTCCACTACGCGCGGCTGGCCGAGCCGGGCGTCGCCGACGCCCGGGGCCAGACCGACTCCGAGCACCTGTTCAACTTCCTGATGCGCGACTTCGACCCCGGTGCGGTCGCGGCATCGCTGCGCCGGGCGGTGCTCGCGGTGATCGAGCGCTCGCGCTTCTCAGGCGTCAACTTCCTGTTCTCGGACGGCGAGCGCCTGTACGCCTACCGCCTCGGGATCTTCGAGCTCCACTGGGCCGCTCGGCCCGGGCGGCTGCTGGTCGCCTCGGAGAAGCTGTCGGACGGACCCTGGCACACGGTCAAGCAGGACGTGCTGCTGACGCTCGACCCGGAGGATCCGGAGGAGCCCCACGCCGAGCGCCTGGTCGGCGACGCGGCGGTGGCGAGCGCCGACATCGTGAAGTTCGAGGAGGGCACAGGACTCAGCGGCGCCGCTCGCGGCGCCTTTGCAGCCGAGCGAGCTGCCCGCCTCGCCGCCCCAGCGCAGCAGTGACAGGCAGAACCCGCGCCCGGCTCTGCGTCATCGCTTGAGCCGGCGCTTCGCGCTGATCGTCAACCCCGCCGCGGCGAGGGGACGGGCGCTCGACGCGCTTCCCCCCGCCCTCGCGGAGCTGCGCTCCCTGGGGGTCGAGCATCGTGTGGTCCGTGCCCTCGGGCTGCCGCACGCCCGCGCCGAGGCCGCCGCGGCGGTCGGCCGCAGCGAGACCGTGGTCGCGGTCGGCGGCGACGGCCTCGTGGG
>JACCXP010000028.1 GCA_013696905.1 Thermoleophilaceae bacterium | reverse complement strand
AGCGCATCCTGCTCGCCTCGCAGGCGCCCGACGCCGGGGAGCGCCCGCTCGTGTTCGTGGCGCTCGAGCGGGCCGAGCACCGGCGCGCGGGGTTCCTCCTCGTCCGTGCCCTGCGTGCGCATGGGGTCGCGGCGCAGATGGAGCAGGCCGGGCGCTCGCTGAAGGGCCAGCTCAAGCACGCCGCGCGCGTCGGCGCCGATCGCGTCGTGATCGTGGGCGCAGACGTACTGCGCGTGCGCGACCTGCGCACGCGCGACGAGCGCTCGGCCGCAGACCCGGACGAGGCGCTCGCGCTTCTGCTCGAGCAACCGCCGCGGTGATGCTCCCGCCGCGTCCGAACGCGTATCGCACCGCCTGGGCCGGGTCGCCGCGGCTCGAGCAGGCAGGCGACGAGCTGCGTGTGGCGGGCTGGGTCCACCGGCGCCGCGACCACGGCGGGCTGATCTTCATCGACGTGCGCGACCGCACGGGCATCCTCCAGCTCGTCTTTCGCCCCGAGGAGGCGCCGGCTGCGCACACGCGCGCCCACGAGCTGCGCTCCGAGGACGTGGTCGCGGTCTCCGGCGAGCTCGTGCGCCGCGCCGACGGAGCCGTCAACCCGGCGCTCGCGACCGGCGAGGTCGAGCTGAACGTCGCGGAGGTCGAGATCCTGGCACGTGCCGAGACGCCCCCGTTCGCCGTCGACGACGACTCGCCCGTCGACGAGACGCTGCGCCTGCGCCACCGCTACCTCGACCTGCGTCGGGCGCGCATGCGTGAGGGGATCGAGCTCCGCCATGCGGTCGTCACCGCGATCCGCGCGCACCTGAACGAGCTCGGCTTCCTCGAGATCGAGACGCCGATCCTGACCCGCTCGACGCCCGAGGGCGCGCGCGACTTCCTTGTGCCCAGCCGCCTGCAGCCGCGCTCGTGGTACGCGCTGCCGCAATCGCCGCAGCTCTTCAAGCAGCTCTTGATGCTCGCCGGCTTCGAGCGCTACTACCAGATCGCGCGCTGCTTCCGCGACGAGGACCTGCGCGCCGACCGCCAGCCCGAGTTCACCCAGCTCGACATGGAGCTCGCGTTCGTCGACGAGGAGGACGTGATCGCGACGACGGACGCGATGCTGCGTGACGTGCTGGCGGTCGGTGGAATCGACGTCGTGGCGCCGCTCGAGCGGATGACCTACGACGAGGCGATGCTGCGCTACGGCAGCGACCGCCCCGATCGCCGGGTCGGCATGGAGATACACGACCTCGGGCCGGTGTTCGAGTCCTCGGCCTTCCAGGTGTTCTCGGGCGCGATCGGCTCGGGGGGCGTCGTACGGGGGTTCAAGGCGGGCGGGAGCTTCACGCGCGCGCGCTTCGACGAGCTCACCGAGGCCGCCGTGGCACTCGGGGCGAAGGGGCTCGTGTGGGCCGTGGTGGAGGAGGACGGCGGCTGGCGCTCGCCGGTCGCGAAGTTCCTGAGCGACGACGAGATGCACGGCGCGGGCCGGCTGCTCGACGCCCGCGCGGGCGACACGCTCTTCATCGTCGCCGACCGCGCCGAGGTCGCGGCGCCGGTGCTCGGGTCGCTGCGACTGCGCGTCGCGGACCCTCCGGAGGGTCACGACATCCTCTGGGTCACCGACTTCCCGATGTTCGAGTGGAACGCGGGCGAAGGGCGCTACGACCCGCTGCACCACCCCTTCACGGCGCCATCGGGGGATCTCGACTCAGGCCCCGGCGGCTGGCGCAGCCGCGCCTACGACGTCGTCTTCGACGGCTCGGAGATCGGCGGCGGCTCGATCCGCATCAACACCCCGGAGGTGCAGCGCAGGGTCTTCGACGCGATCGGCCTGGCGCCTACGGAGGCGAGTGAGCGCTTCGGCTTCCTGCTCGACGCCTTTCGTTACGGAGCGCCGCCACACGGGGGGATCGCGTTCGGGCTCGACCGGATCGTTGCGCTGCTCGCGGGGCGCGACTCGATCCGCGAAGTGATGGCCTTCCCGAAGACCGCGAGCGGCGGCGATCCGCTGACGGGCGCCCCGGCGCCGGTCGACCGCGCCCAGCTGCGCGAGCTCGGGCTGTAAAGGCCGTCGGCCGCACGCTCGCACTGCTACTTTTCGAAGTCGGCCCGAGGCTGTACGCCAGTCGTCGTGTTTTGAGCCAACACCTCAGGGACGGGAGTCTGTTTCAGGGGTTTACGCCCCGGTGGACACCCACTTGCGTTAGCAAGGTTCAAATTCCCTGACGGCAGCGGCAGGCTGGGGCCGATCTTCAGCGTCGAGGCACGCCTCGGGGGGACGCTCGCTTGCCATACCTGACCGCCTTCGCCGACCACCTCAGCGCGCCGCGCGGGCGTGGGCGTCTGGCAGGCGCCGCCCACACCGGGGCGGCCGGGGGGGCCGCCTGTGGCGACCTTGTGCGGATCGGCCTGCGTATCGAGCACGGACGGGTGGCCGAGGTGGGCTTCGATGCCCACGGCTGCGGGGCGACCGTGGCGGCCGGCAGCGCCATCGTCGAGCTCGTGGAGGGCTCGCCGCTGCTCGGCGCTGCGCGGCTGAGCGC
>JACCXP010000412.1 GCA_013696905.1 Thermoleophilaceae bacterium | reverse complement strand
GCGCGCCCGACGAGGGCGGCCGCCAGCACCGCCACCGAGTAGACGAGCGTCACGTGACCGAGCGCCGCGAGCAGGTTGACCCGGTTCGAGAGACCCTCCTTGAGCGGCGAGTAGTGATCCTCGCCGGGGAGGAACATCGCGTAGCCGAGGACTACGCCGATGGCGCCGACGAGAGCGAGCGTGAGCCAGCGGCGCAGCCGGTCGCGCTCTGGATCGCCCCTCGGCGACGTCCGCTCGAGCACGACTGCCGCGCCGATCACCGCCGCCAGCGTGCCGAGCACAGCGAGCCTCGGCGCCGTCCCGAAGGGCATCGCGGCGGCCGCGAGCACCGACAGCCCCTCGTCCGCGAACGTCCCCGCGCGCACGACGAGCTCACTCGCCGGGCGCACCTCACGCGGGGTGTTGAGGCCGACGAGCGCCAGCGCGGTGCCGAGCGCGGCCACGTCCCACGGCCAGCGCCGCAGCGCGGCGGGCCACGAGGAGCAGGCGGCGTAGAGGAGGCCGGAGCCGAGGATCGCGAGCGCCGCGACCTCGTAGGTCAGCACGCTCAGCACGTAGAGGCATACCGCTCCGGCGTGCACGGCGAGCGCCCGGCGCCCGGACATGCGCAGCGCGCGCAGGGCGAGCACGGTGCCCAGCAGGTAGAAGCACACGGCGAGGTTGTTCGCGCTCGCGGTCGCCCACAGGCGGGTGGCGTCAGACCACGGGAAGACAAGCACGAGCGCGGCGATCGCGCCGGCGTGCAGGCGCTCGACAGCGACCGTCCGAAGCAGCCCATAGAGGCAGAGTGAGGTCAGCGCAGCGAGCACCACGGCGAGCGCCAGATGCCCGCGCGGATCGAGCCCGAAGAGCGCGTGCGGCAGCGGCAGCACCAGCGCGAGCACCGGCCGGAAGGCGAGCAGCGTCCCGTTCGTAGCGTCCGCGAGCGCTCCCAGCACCCCCTCGCCGCGCGCGGCCGCGGCCTGATACTCGGCCGCCGCCGCCCAATCGTCCGAGTAGAACCCCCCGTCCCGCACATGCGCCCCGAAGACCCACGCCCCGAGCGCGAGCAGCAGAGCGCAGCACGCGACGAGCTCGAGCGCCGTCGGGCTCGAGCGCGTAAGCAGTGCGGTCGCAAGGCGGGCGCCGGCGCGTCGGTCCGGCCGCTGCTTCGGCTTCGTGGCGGTGTCGAGAAGAGTCAATCCGCCCCATACATTGCCCTAAACGGGCCCCAGGCCTAGGGGGGAGTCAACTCTGGGTGTGACGCATCGGTGAACTCACGGAAGAGCCCGGTCACCACGAAAGCCGTCTGCTCTCCGATGTCGACGGCGTTGTCGCCGATCCGCTCGAGCGCGCGCGCCACCAGCAGCATGTGCATCGCCCACTCGCGCGTGTCCGCGTCGTCGCCGATCTGGAGCGCGTAGCGGAAGACGTCGCGGTTGAGGCGGTTGATCACCTCGTCCTGGCGCACGAGGTCGCGCGCGAGCTCCGGGTCGCGTCGAGAGAACGCCTGCTTGGACTGCGTCACCTGGGACACCGCCTGGCGCCCCATCTGCTCGATCATCGAGAGCATCTGGTCGTGGGCCGGCGGCTCGTGCCCGCTGAGCGGGAGCAGCTTGGCGATGTTGACGCATTGGTCGCCCATCCGCTCGACGTGCTTGATCACGTGCAGCAGCGCGGCGATCGTGCGCAGGTCGGTCGCCACCGGCGCCTGGAGCGCGAGCAGCGAGAGGATCCCCTGGTGGACCTCCAGGTAGCGGCCATCGATGCGATCGTCGTCGGCGATCACGAAGCTCGCCAGCTCGATGTCCTGGTGCTTGAGTGCCTCGAGCGTGCGCTCGAGCGTCGAGGTGACCATGTCGAGCCCACCGAGGGCGTTGCGCTCGAGGTCCGCGAGCTCGTCCTGGAAGTGGATCCGCGATTGCGCGCGCATCAGCCGACCTTCCCGGTCACGTAGGCCTCCGTGCGGGAGTCAGCCGGCTTCGTGAAGATCTTCGCGGTCTCGTCGTACTCGACGATCCGTCCGGTGCGCTGCTTCTCGCTCGCGTCGAGCTCGACGGTGAGGAACGCCGTGCGATCCGACACGCGCGCGGCCTGCTGCATGTTGTGGGTGACGATCACGATCGAGTAGCGCTCCTTGAGCTCGACCATCAGGTCCTCGATGCGAGCCGTCGAGATCGGGTCGAGCGCGGAGCACGGCTCGTCCATCAGGATCACGTCGGGCTCCGTGGCGAGCGCGCGCGCGATGCAAAGCCGCTGCTGCTGGCCGCCCGAGAGGCCGAAGGCGCTCGTCTTCAGGCGGTCCTTCACCTCGTCCCAGAGCGCGCCGCGCCTGAGCGCGCTCTCGACCACGCCGTCCATGTCGCCTTCCATGCCGAGCACGCGGGGGCCGAAGGCGATGTTCTCGTAGATCGTCTTCGGGAACGGGTTCGGCTTCTGGAAGACCATGCCGATCCGCTTGCGCACCTGCACGGGGTCGACCTGCGGTGCGTAGAGGTCCTCGCCGTGATACAGGAGCGTGCCCTCGACCGAGGCCGCCGAGATCAGGTCGTTCATGCGATTGAGGCACCGCAGCAGCGTGCTCTTGCCGCAGCCCGATGGGCCGATCAGCGCGGTGATCTTGTGCTCGGGAATGTCGAAGCTGATGTCGCGAACGGCGAGGTTGCCGTTGTACGCCACGCTCACGTCGTCAAGGCTGAAGATCGCCTCGCCGTCCGCGCCGACATCCTCGTGGGCCTCCGTCTGGGTAGCCGAGGTGAAGCGGGTCGTTGGCATGGTGTCGCCGACGCCTGCGTCCCCGCGTGCCGTCTCGGCGGCCTCGAGCTTGTCGTCCCCGCCGGGCTCGGTCATCGGCTTAGCCACGATAGAGCACCTACCACTTTCGTTCGTAGCGGTTGCGGAGCGCGATCGCGACCGCGTTCATCGACATCAGCAGCGCCAGGAGCACGAGGATCGCGCCCGCTGCCAGCAGCTTGAACTCGTCCTGCGGGCGTGAGAGCCAGTCGAAGATCTGCAGCGGCAGCGCCGTGAACGAAGAGAAGAGGCCGCTCGGGTTGAACGCCACGTA
>JACCXP010000407.1 GCA_013696905.1 Thermoleophilaceae bacterium | reverse complement strand
GCGCCAGCGCCCGCGCGAGCGCCACGCGCTGGCGCTCGCCGCCCGACAGCGTGGACGGGCGCGCATCGGCCAGATGCGCGATGCCGAAACGGTCGAGCAGCTCCAGCGCGCGCCGGTGACGCTCGCGGCGCGCCAGCCCACGCAGCGAGTAGGCGACGTTCTGCCATGCGCGCAGATGCGGAAACAGCGCGTACTCCTGGAAGACGTAGCCGCAGCGGCGCCGCTCGGGCGCGACGTCGACGCCGCGCGCGGTGTCGAGCCAGACCTCCTCGCCGCAGCTGACAGACCCCGAGTCCGGGCGCACGAGACCGGCGACGACGCGTAGCACGGAGCTCTTGCCGGCCCCCGACGGCCCGGCCAGCGCCAGGCAGCCGCCGGCCGGCGTCGCGAGCGCGACATCGAGCGCAAAGGCTCCGAGCCGCAGCGCGGCCTCAACGCGCAGCACTGCCGAGCCACGCCGATCCGCCGAGCAGCTTCACCGACAACAGCAGCGCCGCGGAGACGGCGACGAGCACCGCCGAGAGCGCCAGCGCACCGGTGAAGTCCGTCGAGAAGGTTCCGTAGATGGCGAGCGGGGCGGTCTGCGTGATGCCCTGAAACGAGCCGGCGAACATCAGCGTCGCGCCGAACTCACCGAGCGCGCGTCCCCACGCCAGTGCCAGCCCGGATGCAAGCCCCGGCCCCGCGGTCGGGACCGCCACCGCCATGAAGGTGCGCGCCTCGCTCGCCCCCAGCGTGCGCGAGGCGTCGAGCCAGTCGCGGTCGAGTGCCTCGAACGCGGACTGAGCCTGGCGCAGGAAGAAGGGCGCGGACACGAACGTGAGCGCGACGATCACCCCGGCCGTTGTCAACACGAGCTGGATGCCTGCGTCCTCGATCAGGCCGCCGAGCGCGCCGTTGGGGCCGAGCGCCGCTAGCAGCCCGATGCCCGCGACGGCCGGGGGCAGCACCAGTGGCAGCTCGATCAGCGTCACGAGCGTCGCCCGCCCTCGGAAGTGCCTCGTCGCCAGCAGGTAGGCGGCCGGCGTGCCGAGCAGCACGATCAGCGTGATCGCGCTGGCGCTGCAGATCACGCTGAGGCGCAGCGCATCGAGCGCGCCCTCCTCGCCCAGGCTCGCGAGCAGCTCCAGCGGGCTTGTCTGGGTGAAGATCGCCACTATCGGAAGCGTCAGGAAGCACAGCACAGCCGACAGCGACGCCGCGAGCACGACCGCAAACGCCCGCGGGCGCCGGCTCATCCCGATGGCGGCGGCTCCAACCCGGCCTCCTTCAACGCCTCCTGACCGGGACCTGACACGAGACCGTCGATGAACGCCTTGGCCTGCTCGGGCTGCTTCGCGCCCTTCACCACGGCCGCGCCGTAGGCGACGGAGGGCTGTAGGTCGTCGGGCAGCTCGATCGCCCTGAGCTTGCCGCCGGTGCCGCGCACGTCGCTGATGTAGACGAAGCCGGCATCCACGGCGCCCTGGGTGAGCTTGCCGACGATGCCCGCCACGTCGGGCTCCTCGGAGCGCACGTTGGCCAGGACTGCTCTGCGGCGGCTCGCCGGCAGCTTGTCGAGCACGGTGCGCGTGTAGGAGCCGATCGGCACCGACTTGGAGCCTACGGCGACGGCGACGCCGTCCTTCTCGATGTCCTCGAGCGAGCTCATCGTGGAACCGTCGGCGGGCACCGCCAGCACCAGTCGGTTGCCGGCGAAGACCGTCGGCTTCTCGACCAGGCCCTTGTCGTAGAGCTGGTCGGGCAGCTTGGTGTTCGCCGCCGCAAAGACGTCGGGCTTGACTCCCTGCTGGATCTGGGCGGCGAGCTCGTCCGAGCCCGCGAAGGAGAACTTCGCCTCGGCGTCTTCGAGCTCCTTGCCATAGGCGGTGAACGCCTTCTTCAGCGACGCCGCCGCCGATACCGTGAGCGCCGGCTTGGAGGCGTCCGACGATCCGCCGTCACCGCCGCCGCAGCCGGCCACTATCAGCGCCGCGGCCAGCAGCATCGCGAGCAGCCATTGAAGCCTCACCCGTCGCCTCCTTCGATCGTGTTCCAGTGACCCACGCGCGGGATGCGGACGGCGCGAGCGTGCAGACGGTCGCGGGCGACCGTCACCGCTCGCCTCGCCGGGCGCCGCTGGCGGCCAGGTCGTAGCCGCCCACGAGCCCGACGCGCGCCCGGAACGCCGCCGAGCCGAGCACGTCGTGCAGGCGCTCGACCGCCGGATGCTCGCGCCAGCGCGCGTCGATCCAGAGCTCGACGGCGTGTTCCTCCAACGCGGCGAAGCGCAGCCGGTAGACCACCGCGGCGGGTTCCATCGTCACGCCCGCCTGCGCCCCGGCCACGACGCGTCGTGCGACGTCGAGATGGCCTGCCGCGACCGGCCCGCCCGGCAGCTCGGCGCCCTCGCGCAGGACCGCTCGGCGAAACGCCTGCTGGCTGCTCGCGCCGGCCTCGCGCTGCACGACTCGGGCTCCCGGGCGACACACATCCCTGACGCCCACCGCGCGCCGAGCGCCGCGACTGGCGAGGCCGACGCGCCAGCGAGCCACGTGCAAGCGGACCACGTCGACCGGGGCTCGCGGGAGCTTGTCGG
>JACCXP010000362.1 GCA_013696905.1 Thermoleophilaceae bacterium | reverse complement strand
CCGACACGTCGTGAGCGCCGAGCGACCACAGCGCGTTCTCGTCCTGGCGCAGCTGCCCGAGGTTGAGGCGGTTCGAGTAGAGATAGTGGATCCTGCCGAGCGCCCCGGAGTCCGCGAGCTCCTTGATCCGCTCCACGCCGGGGTGATACTCGAGCAGGTGCCCGACCATCAGGACGCGCCGCGAGTCATGCGCCGCCGCGACCACCTGCTCGGCCTCCGAGACCGACTGGGCGAGCGGCTTCTCGACGAAGCAGTGCTTGCCCGCGGCCAGCACCCGCAGCGCGAGCTGCGCATGCGTGGGCACCTGGGTCGCGACGACGACTGCGTCGAGTGCTCCGTCTGAGAGCAGCTCGTCGAGGTCGTCGGTGACCCTGGCGCCCGGGAACTGCGGCGCCCAGCGCGCCCGCGCCGGCTCGGAGGCGTCGCACAGCCAGCGCAGCTCGGTGCCTGGCAGGGCGTCGAAGTTGCGCGCGAGGTTGGGGCCCCAGTAGCCGAGACCGACGACCCCGACCCTCACGGGCGGGGTCACAGACGTACCAGGTTCTCGGCCTCGATGCCGCGCGTGACGCCGCGGAAGTCGATCACGAGTGGCGCCGAACGCACCACGAGCTCGACGTCGAGCTCGGGGTGAGCGGTCACGATGACGGCGGCGTCGGTTGCTCGCAGGGCGTCCTCGAGCGGCTCGGCGAAGAGGCCGAACTCCGAGAGCTCGGGGACGTGCGGGTCCGAGTAGACGAGGTCGGCGCCGCGCTCGCCGAGGATGCGCATGATCTTGAGCGCGGGCGATTCGCGCAGGTCCCCGACGCCCGCCTTGTAGGAGACGCCGAGCACGACGATGCGCGAGCCCTTGACGGCCTTCGAGTGGTCGTTCAGCGCCCGTGCTACACGCTCGACGCAGAAGTAGGGCATCGCCTGGTTGACCTCGCCGGCGAGCTCGATGAACTCGGTCGGCATGTCGAACTCGCGCGCCCGCCAGGCGAGGTAGAACGGGTCGACCGGCAGGCAGTGTCCGCCCATCCCCGGCCCCGGGTCGAAGCGCATGAAGCCGTAGGGCTTCGTGGCGGCCGCCTCGACGACCTCCCAGATGTCTATCCGCATGCGGTCGCAGAGGATCGCGAGCTCGTTGACGAGCGCGATGTTGACCGAGCGGAAAATGTTCTCGAGCAGCTTCGTGAGCTCGGCCGCCTCGGGCGTCGAGACCGGCACGAGCCGGTCGCAGACCTCCTCGTAGAGCGCCCAGGCGCGCTCCAGGCAGCGTGGCGTCAGCCCGCCGAGCACCTTCGGCGTGTTGCGCAGCGTGAAGTCGGTGCGGCCGGGGTCGACCCGCTCGGGCGAGAAGGCGACGTTGAAGTCGACGCCCCCGGTGAGGCCGGAGCGCTCGAGCAGAGGAACCAGGCGCTCGCGAGTCGTGCCTGGATAGGTCGTCGATTCGAGCACCACGAGCTGGCCGCGCTGCAGCACCGTTGAGAGGGCGCCGCCCGCCTGCTCGAGCGCGCCGAGATCGGGCTCGCGGTTGCGGGTGAGCGGCGTCGGCACGGCGATCACGACGGCCTCGGCCGAGGACAGCTCGGCGTAGCGCGTCGTCGCCTGGAGCCGCCCGCCAAGCGCCTGAAGCCGCTCGGAGTCGACGTCCTCGATGTAGCTTTCGCCGCGGTCGATGGCGGCGATCTTGCGGTGATCGGTGTCGAGGCCGACGACCTCGTGGCCCGCCTCGCAGAACGCGACCCCGAGCGGCAGGCCGACGTAGCCGAGGCCGATGATCCCGATCTTCATCGCGCTTGAGTGTATGAGCAGAGGAGGTCGCGGATCCGGCCACCGGCGTGCCCGCCGCCGTAGAGCTTGGGGCGGACCGGCGGGACCGGGCGCCCGAGCGCGGCCAGCGCGGCGTCACGATCGAGATCCACGAGCTCGTTCCAACCCGACTCCACAGTCTCGACCCACTCGGTCGTGTCGCGCAGGGTCACGCATGGCGTGCCGAGCAGGTAGGCCTCCTTTTGCACGCCGCCCGAGTCGGTCAGCACCGCACGGGCATGGCGCGCGAGCATCAGGAAGTCGAGGTAGCCGAGCGGAGCGCTCAGCAGCACGCGTGGCGCGGTCTCGAGCCGCTGCATCAGGCCCGCCGCGTCGAGCCGCGCGCGTGTGCGCGGATGCAGCGGCAGCACGGTCGGCTCGGGCAGCGCCTCGAGCA
>JACCXP010000361.1 GCA_013696905.1 Thermoleophilaceae bacterium | reverse complement strand
CCGCTCCTCGAGGAGCGGGCCGATCGAAGCAGCGAGGAGGTGCTCGAGCTCCAGGCGGCCTGAGACGCCGATCGCCCTACCGGCGACGTGAGCGCGCTCGTCTTACACCACGTCCTGGGACTTGACTCCGTCAGAAGCGCATCGCCGCTCCGAAGTTACGCCCGTGCTAAGTCGGGCCATTTCGCAGCCGGCACGGCGCCCGGAACGGAATGCCGTCGTCCGACTCGCAGGCAAGCTGCTCTGCGATGGAAGCGATCTTCGGCCTCATCGGCGTGCTGATCGGTGGCCTCATCACATGGGGCGTAGAGCTCTCAAGGGAGGGCCGTCAGGACCGCCGTGCTGCTCTCATCGGCGTGCGCTTGATTCGCAGCGAGTTGCTGACCTCCGCCGATGTAATGAATGTTGAGGGCCAGCATGACGCGATCTGGCGCCCGATCTGGCGCGTCGCGGAGACGCCAGCGCGGAGCGAGCACAGGGCGGCTGTGGCCGCCTTGGCTACCCGTGAGGAGTGGAGCATCATTATTGCCGCGCTCGACAACGTGAGGATCGTACGGGCGGTCGCTGACCATAGAGCGGCGCCGGACCGGGGGCGTGCGGTGGCGTCGAGGCCGGCTTCCTCCTGCTTCAACGTTGGCCTCACGCTGGGTTGATACGGTCGGGCCATGGTCCGCGCCGTCATCGCGCTGCCCTCGACGGTGGCGCTGCGTGCCCGGCTCAAGCGGTTCGGGCCTCTCTCCGGTCAGCGGACCTGGTGGGCGCTCGGCGGCTGCCTTGTGCTCGCCCTTGTGCTGCGTGCGCCGTACCTGTCGACGCCGCTCGGCAGGGACGAGGGTGGCATCGCCTACATCGCGCGCAATTGGCCGGGCGGTCACGGCTCGCTCTACGGCGCCTACTGGCTGGATCGCCCGCCTCTCCTCGTCGGACTGTTCAAGATCGCGGTGCTTGGCGGAGACCGTGGCGTGCGTGTGCTGGGGGCGCTTGCCGCGGTTGCGCTCGTCGTTGTGATCGCGCTGCTCGCGCGCGCGGTCGCGGGGCCGCGCGCGGGCCGGATCGCCGGTCTGCTGGCCGCACTGCTGACCGGATCCGCCTCGATCGGCGCCGTCTACACGACCGGGGAGCTGCTCGCGGCTGTGCCGTCGACGCTGTCGGTCCTATGCTTGATCCTCGCGCACCGTTCGCGCCAGGCCCGCTTCGTGTTTAGCGCGGGCGCGCTGGCTGTCGGCGCTGCGCTGATCAAGCAGTCCTTCCTCGACGCCGGCGTCGCCGGTGTCGCCTTCGTTGTCGTCTCCGCCGCCTTAAACCGGGATGTGCGCCTCCGCTGGCCACTCGCGTACGGGGCGGGGGCCGCCATCCCGCTCGGCGCGCTGCTGGCCTGGCTGGCGGCGGCGCAGCAGCCGCTCGGCGGTTTCATCTACGCCCTCTTCGGCTTCCGGCTCGACCTCCTGCAGACGCTCGCCGCGTCGGACATCCCGCTTCACGTCCGCCTGGCGTCGCTCGCCGAACCGGCGCTGAGGTCGGGGTTGGTGCTGGCGGTCGCGGGGGCCGTGGTGGGGCTCCGCCACTTGCGCGGCGACCGCGTCCTGGTGGTCACGTTCAGCGCCTGGTTGGCGGCCGCCACAGTCGGCGTCCTCGGTGGCGGGAGCTACTTCGTGCACTACCTGATCGAGCTTGTGCCGGTCAGCTGTGTCGTCGCCGCGGTCGTGATCGCCAGCGCCCGCGCGCAGACTCGCGTCGCGGTGCTCGGGGTCTTCACGGCCGTGGCGCTCACCACTGCGTACGCCGGCGCGGTGTACCTGGCTCACCACCCGCCGCGTCGTCCAGAGCTGGCCGTCGCCCACTACGTCCGCGACCACGCCCAGCCAGGCGACACCCAATACGTCATGTACGCGCGGCCCAACGTCCTCTACTACGCTGGCCTCCCAAGCCCCTACCCGTATGCGTGGAGCCTCATGGTCAGATCCATGCCCGGCGCTCGCGCGCAGCTGCAGCGGCTGCTGGGCTCGACCCGGCGCCCCACGTGGCTGATCCAGTGGCAGGACGACGACCGCTGGCAGCTTGACCCCGGCGACCGCATGGACCGCCTGCTCGCGCGCGGCTACCGGCTGGCCGCGATCGTCTGCGGCCATCCGATCTACGTGCGCAACGATCGCGCGGCACCGCCCCGCGTGACCCGGAGCGGCTGCCGCGGCTCCGGCGGCCTGGGCTCACAGCACGACGTCGTCCATGCCCGTCTGTCGCCGCCTCGCCTCGAGACGGGAGCGAGTCCACGGTGACCCGGGCTTGGATCGTCATCCCGACCTACAACGAGGCGGAGAACCTGCCGTCCCTCGCCGCCGCCGTCCGTGCCGCGATGGCGGGGCGCCACGTGCCGGGTGGAGGCGTCGACGGCTGGGCCTGGGACCGGCAGCTCTTGTCCCGCGCCGGGGGCTTCTACGCCCGTGCCGTGCTCGGCTCGTCGATCCGCGACCTGACCGGCGGCTTCAAGTGCTTCGTGCAGAGTCGCTGCGCGCGATCGGTTTCGACGCCTTCTCGGCGGACGGCTCAACGGCGATCGTGCCGCTCTCGTAGCGCTCGTCCATCAGAACAGGCTCGCCAAACCCTCGGCGAGCGGACGGGCGCGAAAGCCGAGCTCCCGCTCCGCCTCGGGCGAGACCTGCGGCTTCTCGGCCCGGAGCCTCGCGAGCTGATCCGGGTAGATTGGCAGCGGCAGCACTCGGCCGAGCAGGCCGAGCGCTGCCACTGCGGTCACCGGGACGGGCCGCACGCGGCTCTCGGAGGAGAACGCCCGCGCACACGCTTCCGCGAACTCGCGAGTCGTCAGGCACTCCCCGCCGAGCGTGTAGGTCCGTCCGCTCGCCACCGGGGCGGCCACCGCACCGGCGAGTGCCGCGACCGCATCGTCGACGTGCATGGGACAGAGGCGGTCCGCGCCGTCGCCCACGACGGGAATCGCCGCGCCGTGCCGCGCACGGGAGACGATCCGGTCGATACCTTCGGCGCCGGCGCCTCCATACACCTCCGGCAGGCGGACGATGGTGTGCACGACCGGTGACTCTCTGACCGCGTGCTCGGCCAAGTGCTTCGACAAACTGTAAGCGCCGCCCGCCTCGGAGACCGCGCGGGTGCTCACGTGCACGAAGCGGCGCACGCCATGCCTCGCCGCGGCCTCGAGTAGCCGGTTTGTGCCAATCAAGTTCGTCTCGACGTAATCGCGTGAGCGCCGTGCGTGCGTGACCGCCGCCAGATGGAGGACGACCTCGGCGCCCTGGACGGCGGCGTCGAGCGTCGAGCCGTCGCCGAGGTCGCCCCGGACGAGCTCGTCGGCATTCGCCACGGGTCGGCGCCGAACCAGGCAACGCACCGGTCGGCCCCGGCCGCGGAGCTGCTCGACGACGCGCGAGCCGATGGCGCCCGAGGCGCCTGTGACGAGGATCGGGGCGGCCACGTCAGCTCCGACTGCGGAACCGCTGCCGGGCCATGTTCCTGAGGAACTCGAGAATCGCCGCGGGGCGGACGAAGGAGGCCCGCTCGTCGTTGCGGTGAAAGACGACCGGGAGCTCCCCGACCGCGAGGCCTCGACGCCGCGCGAAGAGGACTATCTCGGCGTCGATGAACCAGTCGTCGCTCTCCAGCTCCAGTGCCTCGTACGCCGCTCGGGTGAGCCCCTTCGGCTTGCCGTTCACGTCCCAGAGGCCGCGCGTGCGAAAGAGCACGATGAAGGCGAGGTTGTAGACGATGGAGAGCGCGCGCCGGTACGGCCCGTCGAAGCGGGCGATCCGCCGGCCCTTCATGACGTCGACGCCCGTCTCCTTCATCCGCCGGTACGTCCTCAGCACGTCATCGACGGGGTTCTGAGAATCGCCGTCCATCACGACCATGAAGTCACCCCCGGCGGCCGCGAGGCCACTGCGCATATCCCACCCCATCGCCCCCTGCTTTTCCTCCATCACGGTGCGAACCGTGTCGCGGTGCATCGCGAACTCCTCGACGACCTGGCCCGTGGGGTCTGGGCGGTCCGGCCACTGATTGGCGACGAGCACCAGCTCGTATGCGATCTCCGCGGCCTCCAGCTGCTCGTAGAGGGGATCCATAACGTGATGGATGCCCTCTCCCGCCTGGTAGCAGAGCACGATCACCGACAGCTCGGTTCCAGACACCGCGGCGAGTCTAGTCCCGCCCTGGTCTCTACGCTCCCCGCCCGTGTCTCGGCATCGGCTGCTGCTCGTCGGACTGGTCTTCGTGGCTCGTCGTGCGGTTGGGATTCTTCCTCGACGACCCGAATCCCATCGAGAGCGCAGGTCTCGTGGCGGCGGCAACATCGTGGTGCACGGTGAGTCGTTCGCGGTCTGTCCGGGCTCCGCCGGTCTCCCGTCGGATAGCCCTCAGGCGACCAGCAGTAGCAGAGGGGCTTGTTTTCTTTGCGCCCGCACGCGAGATTCCCGTCGTGTGGCTATCCCGTGAACGTCGTGCGGCTATCCCGTGAACGCGAACGCGGCGTGACCTCCTCCGCGGATCCAAGCGCCCCTGAGCTCCCCACACGGCGGAGCGTGGTGGCCGGACCGGTGGTAGCCATCGTCACGGTGCTCGCGGCGCTGCTGGCGACGCACGCGGCGGGAGTGCCGTTCCTGGACCCGGACGACATGGTCGGGCGGCGCTTGGTCCGGGTGGGCTGTCTGGTGGCGCTGCTGGTGGTGCTCGACATCGTGGTCCGCGCCGGCAGGCGGTCACGGAAGCTCACACCGTCGCGCGCGGCGATGCGAAGCGTCCGGCGCGAGCGTTGGAGCTGGCATCGGGGGGTGGCGGTGGGCAGCGCTCTGGTCAGTTTCTACGCGACCTACCTGGCGTATCGCAACCTCAAGAGCGTGGTTCCTCTGCTCCGGCCGGGTGAGCTTTTCGACCGGCAGTTGGCGGATTTCGAGCGCGGCCTCTTCGGTGGCAACGATCCGGCCGCGCTGCTGCACTCTTTGCTGGGCACCGGGGTGCAGACGCAGGTCCTGTCGGTCGTGTACCACCTTTTCATCGTCTTCGTGCCGCTCTCGATTGGCCTCGTCCTGGTGTTCTCCCCGGACCTGCGAGCTGGGCTCTTCTACGTGACGGCTGCGTCGATCAACTGGCCGCTGGGCGCCGCGAGCTACCTCCTGCTTCCGGCCCTGGGACCGGTCTACGCCGCGCCGGCCGGCTTCACCGACCTGCCCGCTTCGGAGGTTTCTTACCTACAGGGCCTGCTGCTCGCCCAGCGGCTCGAGTTCCTTCGCGACCCGGCGGCTGCGGACGCGCATCAGAGCATCGCGGCCTTTGGCTCCCTGCACGTCTCGATCATCTTCACAGCCGCGGTTGCGGCGCATATGTTGGGGCAAGGCTGGCGCCTGCGGATCGGATTATGGGTTATGTTCGCGCTTACCGCCATCGCCACCATCTACCTGGGCTGGCACTACGTGGTCGACGACCTGGCCGGCCTGGTCATCGGCCTGACGGCTCTTGCCGTCGCCCGCGTTCTCACCGGCTTCGAGCCGCGCACCGCGCGGCGGCTGCGCATCCCGAAGCAGGCCGGTATGGCGGTCCGGGCCGCTGCTGCTGAACCCGGCCAACACGATCACGTGTACCCGCGCCCTCGAGGCGCCCTTCGTGGAGACGACAAGCGGGAGTGACGCCGTCGGGATCATCTCGGCGTCATGAGCGCTGTCCCGGTTTTCCGCCCCCTCCAACGAAGTCCGGGGGCCCGCCGAGCGTCGCGATCGGCTCGGCCGGGGCTTGCTCGAGGAGGCCGTCGAATGAGATCGGAGCGGGGTGGTACTGTCAAGCTCGCTTGCCGTCGTCTCCGGTGACGAAGCGGTGCTCGAGGTGGCTTCGGTGCCAGGCGTCGCCGACTCTTCGCGTGAGGAACATCGCCGTCCAGATGATTGATCCCGAATCAACCATCTGATATGGAGCAAAACGTCAAGGGGTCGGTTCGGTTGGTGGGATCTCCTCTCGGCCTCGAGCAACGGACGGCCCTCGGCAGCGACGGTGGGTCAGACTGATATTCGCGGGTCGGGACCGCATGACTGGTAACCGTCGGGAGCTGCCTCCCTCTAGCGTCGCGGGTCGCCGGCCGTGGGGACGGTCGGCGCCGCATAGTGGTTTCGAGGGTTCTCCTTGTGGTCGGGCGCATCCGCTGCTCGAGACCGAGAGGGCCTTCTGCTCTCGCTCAGCCTCCTCTCCTGAGCGGCTGGTCGGTGGCGATCGCCCAGACGAACCCGGCGAGCTCGCGGGCGCAGGCGAGGACGATCTTCTGGCTCGGCTTGCCGCGCGCGTTCATCCGCTGGAAGCGGCGGTGCAGGCGCTGCTGGACGGTCCAGGCGCGTGCGAGCACGGCGGGGTCCTGTCCGCGTTGGCGGCGTGCGAGCTCGTAGCTGACCTTCGGCCGGCGGCGGGCGTGCCAGGCCGCCTCGACGAGCAGCCTGCGGGCGTGCGCGTTGCCGGCCTTCGTGACCGACCCCTGGCGAGGCTGCTCGCCGGAGCTGCCCTCGCTTGGCACGAGCCCGACGAAGCTCATGAACGCCGCCGCCGACTCGAAGCGGGCGAAGTCCCCGATCTCGGCGGCGAGCCCGATGGCGGTCAGCGTGTCGATCCCGCGCACGCAGCGCAGCCGCGCGACCAGAGTCGCCCATTCGCCGCGATCGGAGATCTCGGCGAGCTGGCGGTCGAGCGCCTCGGCGCGGCGGTCGACGAGGTCGAGCGCCTGCAGGTAGGTCGCGAACGCAAGCTGCTGGGCAGGCTGGTCGAAGTTCTGCTCGCCGAGCCACTTCCTGCGCCCCGCCCCCCACGACTTAAACGGCATCCGGCGCCCGTGGCGCAGCAGGAACTTCGACAGCCGATGGCGATCGCGCATCCGGTCGATCCGCGCCGCCTCGCGCGCGCACACCAGGTCACGGACTGCCTCGAGCTCGACGGATGGCACACAGATCGCCTCGAGCAGCCCGCCGGCGTGGAGGCGCGCGAGCTTGCGCGCATCCCGGACGTCGGTCTTGACCCGATCGCCCGCCCGCACTGGCACCAGCCCCGGCGCGACGACCTCGCAGGCGATCCCGCGGCCGGCCAGATAGCGGGCCAGGCCGAACCCCGTCGGCCCCGCCTCGTCTAGCCTACGCGCGCCGTGCTGCCGCTCAACACCCCGAACGTGCTAACGGTGGTTCGCATCCTGCTCGTGCCGGTGCTGGTCGCCGCACTGCTCGTCAAGGCGCCCCAAGGCTCGAGTGTGGCCGCCGTCGTGTTCGCCGCCGCCGCCTTGACCGACACGCTCGACGGCTACCTCGCGCGCTCGCGAGACATCGTGACCACCTTCGGCAAGGTGATGGACCCGATCGCCGACAAGCTGCTGATCGCGGCGGCGCTGATATCGCTCGTCAGCCTCGATCGCGTGGCCGCGTGGGTCGCGATGGTGATCATCGCGCGCGAGGTCGCGGTCACGGGACTGCGCGCGGTGGCGGGCCAGCAGGGGGTCGTGATCTCGGCGAGCCCGTTCGGCAAGGCGAAGACGGTCTCCCAAGTGGCGGCCGTGCTGGCCTTGATCGCGGCGCCGGATCCCAGCGCGCTGTGGGTGCTCGCGCTCGTGTGGCTGGCGGTGGCGCTGACCGTGCTCTCCGGCCTCGACTACTTCCTCGGCTTTCGCCGTCGCATGGACGAGGCTCGCGCGGCGCCGGTGGCGGCCGCTCCGAAGTAAGGGCGTTCCTGGAGGGCCACGCGCACGCGTTCGAGTGGTTCGGCAGTGTCTTCGCCGAGGTCCGCTATGACAATCTGGGCTCGGCGGTCAAGCGGGTGCTCAAGGGCCGTCGGCGGGTGGAGTCTGACCGGTTCGTCGCGTTGCGCTCGCACTACCTGCCCTCGATTCGATCGCGCAGCTCAACGCGCTGCTGCTCGAGGGCTGCGAGCGTGATCTCTCGCGGCGGATCGCGGGCCGGCCGGGCACGGTCGCTGAGCAGCTGACGCTCGAGCGCCCGCTGCTGCGCGTGCTGCCCGGCGAGCCGTTCGATGCGCGAGACCGCGACGGTCCGCGTCGATTCAAAGGCGCTTGTCACGGTCCGCCAGAACCGCTACAGCGTCCCGGTCGCGCTGGCCGGTCTGCGCGTCGCCGCGGCGGTCGGCGCGCGCGGAATCGCGATCAGCCACGGCGGCGAGCAGGTCGCGTCCCATGAGCGGCTGCACGGCCGCTTCGGCACGAGCGCGCGGCTGGATCACTAGCTCGAGCCGCTTGCGCGCAAGCCCGCCGGGCTTGCGCGCTCGCTGGCGCTTGCCCAGGAGCGCGACCGCGGCGCCTGGCCGGCCTGCTTTGACG
>JACCXP010000358.1 GCA_013696905.1 Thermoleophilaceae bacterium | reverse complement strand
CGCCAGGCGGGCGCCGAGGGCGTCGAGCACGCGCTCGAGCTTTGGACGCAAGCGCGGCGCACGCCGCTCGTCGAGATCGAGCGTCTGCGCGCGGCGGGCTCCGGCGCCGCGCTCGCGAACGAGCTCGACCGCCAGCTCCAACGCCTGTTCTGGTGTGCGTACGGCGAGCACCCGCGCCTGCTCGAGGCCTCCGAGCGTGACGACCCGCGCGTCCTCTCGGTGGCGCACCACGCGCTCGAGGATCTGCGGGCGCTGGCACGCTCTCACCCGGGCAGCGTCGACGCGCGCCGCGTCCACGACACGCTCGCGGACCTGCGCGTGCGCCTCGGCGAGGACGACCAGCCCGGGCGCGTGCTCGTGACCTCGCCGGAGAGCCTGCGTGCGCGGCGCTTCGCGGCGGTGTTTGTGTGCGGGCTGCAGGAGGCCGACTTTCCCCGCACGGCCCGCCCAGAGCCGTTCCTGCCGCACGAGGATCGGCTCGAGCTCGGCGCCGCGACCGGCCTCGCGCTGCCGCTGCGAGACGATCAGCTCGACCGCGAGCGCTTCCTCTTCTACCTCTGCGCCTCGCGCGCCGAGCGCCTGCTGGTGCTCTCCTCTCGCTTGAGCGACGAGGAGGGCTCGCCCGCGCCCGCCTCCTTCTTCCTCGAGGACGTCCGAGACGTGTTCACGCAGGCGCTCGACGAGGGCACGCGGCGTCGTTCGCTCGCCGATGTCACCTGGCCCGTCGCGCACGCCCCGACCGCGGTCGAGTGGGAGCGCTCGCAGGCTGCCGCGAGCCTACGCGTGCCGGCCGTCGCCCCCGAGGGTCTCGCGGACCCCGACGTGCTGGCCGCGCTCGGGGCACGCCGGGCGTTCTCGGCTGGGGCGCTCGAGGCCTACGCGGACTGCCCGGTGCGCTGGTTCGTCGAGCGTGAGCTCGACCCGCTCCGGCTCGAGCCCGAGCCCGAGTCGATGGTGCGGGGCCGCTACGCGCACGAGGTGCTCGAGCTCACCTTCCGTCGCCTGCGCGAGCGCACCGGCCAGCGCCGCGTGACCTCGCGCAACCTCGCCGAGGCGGAGCGCCTGGCGCTCGAGGCGATCGCGGAGCGCCAATCCTCGTTCGCCATGTCGCCGCAGCGGATGCGCGTGCGCGCGGCCGTGCGCCGGCTCGAGTTCGACGTCCTGCGCCTGCTGCGCCGCGAGGCCGAGCGCGACGGCTCATTCGCCCCCGAGCACCTCGAGCTTCGCTTCGGCCTCGGCGAGGACGGCCACGGCCCGGTGCCGCTCGGGCCGCCCGGGGTATCGCTGCACGGTGTCATCGACCGCGTCGACACCTCCGGCGACCGTGCGCTCGTGGTCGACTACAAGAGCGGCAGTCGCGTCGATCCCGTGGCGACGTGGGAGCGGCGAAACCGCCTCCAGGCGGCGATCTACATGCTCGCCGTCGACCACCTGCTCGACCTGCGCTCGGTTGGAGGCGTGTACGCGCCGCTGCGCGGCAAGGACCTGCGCCCGCGGGGACTGCTCGCGGCCGAGTGCCGCGAGGAGATCGGCTCCGGCTACGTCGGCACCGACTTCCGCTCGCCCGAGGACTTCGACGACCAGCTGATCCTGGCGCGCGAACGGATCGCGGGCCTCGTCGGCGACCTTCGCTCCGGGCGGATCGAGTGCCGCCCGCAGTCGTGCTCGTCGCGCGGCGGCTGCTCGCACCCCTCGATCTGCCGCGTCGAATGACGGAGCTCGCCCTCACCCCCGAGCAGCGCGGAGCCGTCGAGCGCCGCGGCGGCTCGCTGTTCCTGCACGCCGCCGCCGGCAGCGGCAAGACCGCGGTGCTCGTCGAGCGCTTCGTGCGCGCTGCGCGCGACGACGACGTGCGCGTCGACTCGATCCTCGCGATCACGTTCACCGAGAAGGCGGCCTCCGAGCTGAAGCTGCGCATCCGCCGGCGCTTCCTCGAGCAGGGCGACCGCGAGCGCGCGAGGGAGGCCGAGCGCGCGTGGGTCTCGACGATCCACGGCTTCTGCTCGAGGGTGCTGCGCGCGCACGCGCTCGCCGCCGGCCTCGATCCCGACTACCGCGTGCTCGACGAGCCCCGTGCCGCCGGGATCGCGCGGCGCGCGTTCGAGCGCGCGCTCGAGCAGCTCGTGGGAGACGAGGCCGCTCCCGAGCGACTCGAGCTGCTGGCCGCCTACACGCCCGACAAGCTGGCCGCGATGGTCCAGACGGTGCACGAGCGCCTGCGCAGCCAGGGACGGCTCGTGCCAGAGCTTCCCGAGCTTCCCCGCCTGCCAGGCGGGGAGGCGGTCACGGGCGACGCGGCCGCGAGCTACTCGCTGCTGCGCGAGCTGGTGCCGCTCTACGCACGCCGCTACGCCGAGGCGAAGCGAGCCGTGTCGGGGCTCGACTTTGCCGACCTCGAGCTGCTGACGCGCGATCTGCTGCGCGGGCGAGACGCCGTGCGCGAGCACTACCGCGGCCGCTTCAGCCAGGTGATGGTGGACGAGTTCCAGGACACGAACCGCCTCCAGACCGAGCTGATCGCGCTCGTCGCCCGGGACAACCTGTTCACGGTCGGTGATGAGCGACAGTCGATCTACGCCTTCCGGGGGGCCGATGTGGGCGTCTTCGAGCAGCACCGCGACGCCGCGGAGCAGCAGGGCAGGGCCGCCCGCCTGGCAGTCAACTTCCGCAGCGTCCCCGAGCTCCTGCGCGTGCTGAACGGCGCCTTTGCGCGGGTGCCGGGCTTCGAGCGCGACGCGGCGGTGCCGGCGCCCGGGGCGCACGAGGCTTCCCGCCAGTCCGCGCCGGCCGTCGAGCTGATCGTCGTCGACAGTGGGCGCGGGCACTGGGACGACCAGGCCAAGGGCGATCGGCCTGGCCTCGGAGTCGATCCCTTCGGTGCCTCCATGCGCTCAGTGCCGCCATGGCGGGCGGCCGAGGCGCGCCTGCTCGCCGACCGCTTGGCGGCCGGCGTCGCCGCCCTCGAGTTCGAGCCCGCCGAGGTCGCTGTGCTCGTGCGCGCCGGCACCGACCTCGGCGTCTACGAGCGCGCGCTCGAGGAGCGCGGCCTGCCCACCTACGTGGTCGGCGGGCGCGGCTACTGGAGTCAGCAGCAGGTGGCCGACCTGCGTGCCTACCTGGCCGCGCTCGCGAACCCACACGACGAGCTCGCCCTGTTCACGCTGCTCGCCTCGCCGCTCGTGGGCGCCTCGTTCGACACGCTCGCCCTGCTGCGCCTGCGCTCGCGCGCGCTCGGTCGCGATCCGTGGTGGGCGCTCGAGTCCGCCCTGTGCCCGGGCGGGGACGGCGCCGAGGGACTCGCCGGGGCGCTCCCGGGCCGCGACCTGGCCCGTCTCGAGCGGTTCGCCCGGCGCTTCGCGGCGGAGCGGCGAGCCGCGCCTCGGATCGCGCTCGAGACGCTGATCGACCGTGTCGTCACCGACTCGGGCTACGACCGGGTGGTGCTCGCGCTGCCCGCCGGCGAGCGCCGGATGGCCAACGTGCGCAAGCTGCTGCGCCTGGCGCGCGAGTTCGAGGCCGAGGAGGGCCGCGACCTGCGCGGGTTGGTCGACTTCCTCGACTCCCAGGATCTCGCGCAGGCGCGCGAGGGCGAGGCGCCGCTAGAGCCCGAGAACGTGCGCGCCGTGCGGCTGATGACGATCCACGCGGCCAAGGGACTCGAGTTCCCGGTCGTCTGCGTGGCCGATCTCGGGCGCTCCGGCCGCGGCGACGACACGCCGCTACGGGTGACCGAGGACGGGCGCGCCGGGCTCGAGCTGCTGTCGCTCGGGGGCGAGCGCAGCGCGGCGCTCGACCTCGAGGAGATCAAGCGGGAGGAAGCTGAGCGCGCCGAGGAGGAGGAGCGGCGCGTCTTCTACGTGGCGATGACCCGCGCCAAGCGGCGCCTGATCGTGAGTGGCGCGACGAACACCGACAGCTGGCCCGAGCCGAAGCCGCTCGGCCCACCGATGGAGTGGATCTGGCGCGCGCTGGCGCCGAGCCTGGCCGCCGATGCCGCGCGCAGCCCGACGGGTGAGAGCGAGCAGCCGGGGGAGGAGCCGGTCGGGGCGCGGCTGCGCTACACGCTCTGCTCTCCGGCGTGCGTGCGAGCGGTGCTTCCGGCGTGGGCGCGCGCGCCGGTTCCGGTTTCCGTCGGCACGGGAGCGAACGGCGATCGCCACCGATCGCCCGCGCCACCGCCCGCGCCACCCCCGCGCGCTCCGACGCTCGCGCTTCGCCGGCTGAGCTACTCGGCGCTCGAGAGCTACGCGCGCTGTCCCCACTGCTTCTACCTCGAGCGGGTGCTCGGCCTCGGCGACCTCATGGATGGACTCGACGTCGACCGCGGTGGAGACGGCGAGCTGCCGGCGCTCGTGCGCGGCACGGTCGTGCATGCGCTGCTCGAGCGACTCGACCTCGACCGCCCCGCGCTGCTGAGCGCCGAGGAGGTCGCGGCCGCGATCGAGCGCGAGGGTGAGGCCGCGGGCGCCGCTGAGATCGCCCCGATTCGCGCGCTGGTCGAGGGCTTCCTCGGCTCGAGCACTGCGGCGCGGCTCGCTGCCGCCGCGGGGGTCAGGCGAGAGCTGCCGTTCGCCTTCGCCGTCTCACCAGACGGCCACGAGCAGTCGTCGCTGCTCGTGAGCGGGGTCGTCGACGCACTCGGGCGCGAGCCCGACAGGGCGCTGATCGTCGACTACAAGAGCGATCGGCTGGAGGGCTCGGATCCCGCGGGGCTCGCCGAGCGCAAGTACGCCACGCAGCGGGCGATCTACGCGCTCGCCGCGCTGCGGGCGGGCGCCGCCCGGGTCGAGGTCGTCCACCTGTTCCTCGAGCGCCCGGAGCAGCCGGTGACCGCGATCTACGACGCAGCCGCGGCGCCCGCGCTCGAGCAGCGCGTGCGTGCGCTCGTGGCGGGGATCGTCGACGGGCGCTTCGAGCCCTCGCAGGACGAGCACGGGCGAGTGTGCGCCCACTGCGCCGGCCGCGTCGGCGGGCTGCGGGGCGAATCCGTCCGAGCCGTCGTCTAGCTTGGTTTGATGGGTGGTCTGGCTCCATCGCCGACTCTGCAGTCCGAATCTCCCGCGGGAATCGACGGCTTCCCCGGGCCGTACGCCGTCGGTCGCTATGCGATCGCGCTGAGGGACCGCCTGCGCGGGCTCGCCCGCGTGTGCCTGGTCGGCGAGCTCTCGGGCGTCCGCCTCGGCAACGGCCCGAACGTCTACTTCGAGCTGCGCGACGGCGACGGTGGCGTTCCGTGCGCGATGTGGCGAACCGACTTCGACCGCCTCACCCTCGCCGCCGGCGCGCTGCGCGACGGGGCCGAGATGGTGGTCGCCGGCGGATGCGACTACTACCCCGGCTCGTCGACGGCCTCGCCGCGGTTCACCTTCCGCGTCTCGGACATGCGCCCCGCGGGCGAGGGCGACCTGCTCGCCCGGCTCGAGCGCCTGCGCCACAACCTCGCCGGCGAGGGGCTCTTCGAGCGCCAGAAGCGGCTGCGGGTGGCGCTCCTGCCGCGCGTGCTCGGCGTCGTCACGGCCGAGGGCAGCGCCGCCTGTCGCGACTTCCTAGCCGCGCTGGAGCGTCGCGGGTGGCGCGGATCGATCGTCTGGGGCTACGCGCCCGTGCAGGACCGCCGCGCCGCCCCGCGGATCGCCGCCGCGGTGCGCGACCTCGCCGGCGTCGCACAGGTCGAGACGATCGTCGTCACGCGCGGCGGCGGGTCGATCGCGGACCTGTGGGCCTTCTGCGACGAGACCCTCTGCCGTACGATCGCGCTCCTGCCCGTGCCCGTGATAAGCGCCGTCGGGCACGAGGTCGACCGCACGCTGATCGACGACGTGTCCGCGGTCTGCTGCTCGACGCCGACGCATGCGGCCGAGGTCGCGGTCGGCGTTGACTGCACGGCCGCGCGGATCGGCGCCTCGCGCGCGGCGGGGCGGCTCGAAGCGCTCGGG
>JACCXP010000294.1 GCA_013696905.1 Thermoleophilaceae bacterium | reverse complement strand
GCGCTCGACTACGCGGCAGGGCCCCCCGCCGACGCGCTCGTGACGGGCGCCCGCCTGATCGACCCCCGCCTCGGGCTCGATCGTCTGGGGGACGTCCTCATCCGCGGCGGTCGCGTGGCGGAGGTCGGGGAGTCGGGCGTGCTCGAGGCGCCGCCCGGCGCGGAGCTCGTGGATGCGGCCGGGCTAATCGCCGTGCCGGCGTTCGTCGACCCGCACGTGCACCTGCGAACGCCCGGCCTCGAGCACGTCGAGGACGTCGACTCCGGTACGCGCGCGGCCGCCGCGGGCGGCTTCTGCGCGGTCCTCGCGATGCCGAACACGCAGCCGGTCGTCGACTCGGCGCCGCTGCTGCGCTCGCTGCGCGAGCTGGCAAGGCAGACGGCCCACGTGCCGACAGGGTTCCTGGCTGCGATCACGCAGGGCCAGCGCGGCGACGCCCTGACGGAGATGGGGGAGCTCGCCGACTCAGGCGCCGTCGCCTTCTCAGACGACGGCCTGCCGGTGCAGCGCGCCGGGGTGCTGCGGCTGGCGCTCCAGTATCAGCGCCTGGCCGGGCGGGTGCTCGCGCTGCACGAGGAGGATCCGTCGCTCTCGGGCGCGGGCGTGATGCACGAGGGCGCGGTGTCGGCGCAGCTCGGCCTGACCGGCATCCCCTCGATCTCCGAGTCGACGACGATCGCGCGCGATGCCGCGATCGCGGGCTACGAGGGAGGTCGGCTTCACTTCCAACACCTGTCGGCGCTCGAGTCCGTCGTCGCCGTCGAGCAGGGCAAGGCCGCCGGGATCGCCTTGAGCGCCGAGGTCTCGCCGCACCATCTGACGCTGACCGATGAGGACGTCCGCTCGCTCGACACCAACCTCAAGATGAACCCGCCGCTGCGCTCGCGGCGCGATCGCCGCGCGCTAGTGGACGGCCTGCGCTCGGGGACGATCGACTGCGTTGCGACCGACCACGCGCCGCACGCGGGCGAGGAGAAGGAGCAGCCCTTCGAGGTCGCCCCGATGGGGGTGACCGGCCTCGAGACGGCCTTCGCCGCGCTCCACACCGAGCTCGTGCTGGGGGGCCTGCTCGACCTCGGCGTGCTGGTCGAGCGGATGACGGCGGGCGGCGCCGCGTTCGGCATCGTGGCGCCGTCGCTCGCCGCCGGCTCGCAGGCGAACCTGTGCCTGATCGACTCGGGCGCCGAGTGGATCGTCGGCGAGGCCGGCTACGAGAGCCGCTCGGCCAACTCGTGCTTCGCCGGTCGCAGGCTCACGGGACGCGTGCGGATGACGATCGCGGGCGGCAGCATCGCCTACCGCGAGCGGACGTTCGCGGTCGGGGTCGTATGACGGGATACCTGTTGCTCGAGGACGGCGAGCGCTTCGACGGCGAGGTCGTCGGCGCAGCCGCAGAGGTGACCGGCGAGGTCGTCTTCAACACCGGCATGTCGGGCTATCAGGAAGCGGTCACCGACCCGAGCTACCGCCGCCAGATCCTCACCTTCACCTATCCGCTGATCGGGAACTACGGCGTCGCCGCCCAGGCGATGGAGTCCTCGTCGGTGCAGGCCGCGGCCGTGCTGATGCGCGAGGGGGTCGACCGCGACGAGCCCCCGCGTGCCGAGGGTGGGTGGCTCGCCTGGTTGCGCGCTAACGGCACGCCCGCCCTCTCGGGCCTCGACACTCGCTCGCTCGTGCGCCACATCCGCGAGCGGGGGGCGATGCGCGGCGGCGTCTTCGGGACCGCGACGCTTGAGCGCACGGCGCTGGAGCGGGTGCACGCCGAGCCGCCGATGGGCGGCCGCGACCTCGCGCGCGAGGTGACGCCGGCAGAGGCCGTCGTCTTCCACCCACGCTCCGTCGAGCCGCTGACGCTCGCCGGCGCCGACGAGCTCGACGCGGGCACGTCGGCTGTCGGGCCGCGCGTCGTCGCGCTCGACACCGGCATCAAGGCGGCGATCGTCGAGAACCTGCGCGCGCGCGGCGTGCGGCTCGAGCTCCATCCCTGCCACACGAGCGCGGCGGAGCTGCTCGCGCGCGACCCGGACGCCGTCTTCCTCGCCAACGGGCCGGGCGACCCGGCGGCGCTCGACTACGTCGTCGAGGCGGTGCGCGGCGTCGTCGGCAAGGTGCCGGTGTTCGGGATCTGCCTCGGGCACCAACTCCTCTGCCGGGCGATCGGCCTCGACACCTTCAAGCTTCGCTTCGGCCACCGCGGGACGAACCATCCCGTCAAGGACCTGCACAGCGGGCGGATCGAGATCACGTCACAGAACCACGGCTTCGCGGTGCTTGGGCCCGGCGGCGAGCGCACGATCGCATCGGACGAGCCGGTGCGCTGGGAGACCGACTTCGGTACCGCGGAGCTGTCGCAGCTCAACCTCTACGACCGCACGGTCGAGGGGCTGGTTCTGCGCGACGTGCCCGGAGCGACGGCCCAGTACCACCCCGAGGCCGGCCCCGGTCCCAACGACGCAAACCACCTCTTCGACGACTTCCTCGAGCTGGTCGGATGACGCCACCAACTCGATCGGCGCATGCCTAGGCGTCACGACATCGAGAAGATCCTCGTGCTCGGCTCGGGGCCGATCGTGATCGGCCAGGCCGCCGAGTTCGACTACTCAGGTGCCCAGGCCTGCAAGGTGCTGCTCGAGGAGGGCTTCGAGGTCGTGCTCGTGAACTCTAACCCGGCCACGATCATGACCGACCCCGAGTTTGCGACGCGCACCTACATCGAGCCGCTGCTGCCGGCCTCGGTCGCGCGCGTGATCGAGCGCGAGCGCCCCGACGCGTTGCTGCCGACGCTCGGCGGGGGCACCGCGCTCAACCTCGCGCGTGCGCTGTCCGAGGACGGCACGCTCGCGCGCTACGGCGTCGAGCTGATCGGCGCCGACTATGCCGCCATCCGTCGCGCCGAGGACCGCGAGCTGTTCCGCGAGACGATTCAGGCGGCCGGCCTGCGCGTGCCGCGATCGGCCGTCGTCTCGTCGATCGCAGAGGCAGAGCGCGCCCTGCCTGCGATCGGCCTGCCGGCGATCCTGCGCCCGGGCTTCACGATGGGCGGCCACGGCGGCGGCATCGCGCGCGACGAGGCCGAGTACCGACAGCGTGTGGGGGAGGGCCTCGCGGCGAGCCCGATCGGCCAGGTGCTGGTCGAGGAGTCGGTGATCGGCTGGGGTGAGTTCGAGCTCGAGCTGATGCGCGACCGGGCCGACAACGTCGTCGTCGTCTGCTCGATCGAGAACGTCGACCCGATGGGCGTGCACACCGGCGACTCGGTCACCGTGGCGCCTCAGCAGACCCTGTCCGACCGCCAGTACCAGCGCCTGCGCGATCAGGCGATCGCCGTGATACGCGCCGTCGGGGTCGAGACGGGCGGCTCGAACATCCAGTTCGCCGTCGACCCGGTGAGCGAGGAGATCGTCGTCATCGAGATGAACCCGCGCGTGTCGCGCTCCTCGGCGCTCGCCTCCAAGGCGACTGGCTTTCCGATCGCAAAGATCGCCGCTCGCCTGGCCGTCGGCTACACGCTCGAGGAGATCGACAACGACATCACGCGCGTCACGCCGGCCTCGTTCGAGCCGACGATCGACTACGTCGTGGTCAAGTGGCCGCGGTTCGCCTTCGAGAAGTTCCCCGGCGCCGACGGCTCGCTCTCGACGCACATGCAGTCGGTCGGCGAGGCGATGGCGATCGGGCGGACCTTCAAGCAGGCGTTCGCCAAGGCGCTGCGCTCGCGCGAGCTCGACGTGACGCCCGAGCCCCCGGCCGACACCGAAGCGCTGCTCCACGCCCTCGAGACGCCCTCGCACGATCGCTACGAGATGCTGCTCGCCGCGCTCGAGCGTGGCGTCCCCGGCGAGGAGCTCTGCCGACGAACGGGCATCGACCCGTGGTTCATGGCCGAGATCGGCGCGCTTGCCCGTGGCGAGGACCCGGAGCGCGGGCTCACGCGCACCTTTCGCGCGGTCGACACCTGCGCCGCTGAGTTCGAGGCCGTCACGCCTTACTACTACTCGGGCTGGGAACGGCCGGGCCCGCTCGGGCCGCGCCACGAGGTGCGTCGTGGCGAGCGGGCGTCGATCGTGATCCTCGGCTCGGGCCCGAACCGCATCGGGCAGGGGATCGAGTTCGACTACTGCTGCGTGCACGCGGCGATGACGGTGCGCGACTCCGAGCGCGACGCGGTCATGGTCAACTGCAACCCGGAGACGGTCTCGACCGACTACGACACGAGCGATCGGCTCTACTTCGAGCCACTGACGCTCTCGGACGTGCTCGCGGTGATCGAGGTCGAGCGGCCGGAGGGCGTGATCGTGCAGTTCGGCGGCCAGACGCCGCTCGGACTGGCTCGCGGGCTCGCCGAGGCGGGCGTGCCGCTGCTCGGCACTCCGTGGGAGTCGATCGACCTCGCCGAGGATCGCGCGCGCTTCGGGGCCGTCTGCGCCGAGCTGGGACTCAAGGGCCCGCCCTATGCCACGGCGGGCTCGCCGGCCGAGGCGCTGCGGGCGGCGGAGGGCGTCGGCTACCCGTTGCTCGTACGCCCCTCCTACGTGCTCGGTGGGCGAGCGATGGAGATCTGCTATACGCCCGAGGCGCTCGCCGAGTACCTCGCGCGCACCGAGGCGAGCCGCCGCGGCGAGATCTTCCTCGATCGCTTCCTCGAGTCCGCGATGGAGGTCGACGTCGACGCCCTCTGCGACGGGCACGAGATGCGGGTCGGCGGCATCATGCAGCACGTTGAGGAGGCAGGCGTGCACTCGGGCGACTCGGCGTGCGTGATCCCGACGATGTCGCTCGGGGGCGAGATGCTCGACCAGATCGAGCAGGCGACGCGCTCGATCGCGCTGCGCCTGGGGGTCGTCGGGCTGATCAACATCCAGTTCGCGGTGCGCGGCGACGAGCTGTACGTGATCGAGGCCAACCCGCGCGCCTCGCGAACCGTCCCGTTCGTCTCAAAGGCCGTCGGCGTGCCGCTCGCGAAGGTGGCCTGCCGCCTGATGCTCGGCGAGCGGCTCGCGGAGCTCGAGCTCGAGCTCCCCGGCGAGCTGCGCCACGTCTCGGTCAAGGAGGCCGTGCTGCCCTTCGTCCGCTTCCCTCACGCCGACTCGCTGCTCGGCCCGGAGATGAAGTCGACCGGCGAGGTGATGGGCATCGCCGACGACTATCCGAGCGCCTTCGGCAAGGCTCAGGCGGCCGCCGGGGCGGCACTTCCGGCGGAGGGCACGGTGTTCATCAGCGTCACCGACGCCGACAAGCCGTCGGCCTCCCAGCTAGCGGCGTCGCTCCACGACGTGGGCTTTCGAATCGTCGCCACAGCCGGCACCGCCCAGGCGATCGAGCGGATGGGAGTGCCGGTCGAGCGCATCCAGAAGCTGGGCGAGGGCTCGCCGAACGTCGTCGACCTGATCGAGTCCGGCGACGTCGGGCTCGTGATCAACACACCGACCGGGTCCGGCGCGCGCGGCGACGGCTATGAGATCCGTCGCTCGGCCGTCGGCCGTGGCATCCCGTGCCTGACCACGATGACCGGGGCGAGCGCGGCGCAGCGGGCGATCGTCGCGATGCGCGCACGCGAGAGCGAGCCACGCTCGCTCCAGGAGCTCCACGCCGCGCGCCGAGCACGCGCGTGAACGTGTCCGAGGGCGCGCGCGTCGACGAGGAGAGGACGCTCGCGCCTTTCGGCCGCCGGCTGGCGCGCGTCGCGCGCAGCGAGTCCGTCGGCGCGTACCGCGTCGTGACCGTCGAGGACACCCGTGGGCCGGCCGACCCGCGGCCGGGGCAGTTCTACATGCTCGCGGCCGAGCGCGGCTGGGGAGGGGACGACGGGCGCCCCTACCTCCCGCGCGCGCTCTCGTTCTGCCGCGCCGCGCCGCTCGGGCGCGACCGTGGCGCCTCGCTGTCATTCTTGCTCGACGAGGTCGGGCCGGGCACGCGCCGCCTGGCGGCGCTCGAGGCGGATGAGGGCGTGTGGCTCACCGGCCCGCTCGGGGTCGGCTTCAGGCGCCCGAGCGGCCGGGCCTTGCTGGTCGGCGGCGGGATCGGCGTGGCGCCGATCCTGTGCCTCCACGATGAGCTCCACGTGGGCGGAGCGCGAGCGCTGCTCGGCTTTCGCTCCGCCGAGCACGCACAGGCGGCGCGACTCTTCTCGTACGCGACGGTGGCCACCGACGACGGCTCGGTGGGGCGCCACGCGCTCGTCACCGAGCTGCTGCGCGAGCAGCTCGACGACGACGCGAGCGCCACCGTCTACGCCTGTGGGCCCCCGGTGATGCTCGAGGCGGTGCGCGCGCTGTGCGGCGAGCGGCGAGTGCCGGCGCAGCTCGCGCTCGAGTCTGGAATGGCCTGCGGCTTCGGGGCCTGCTTCGGCTGCGTCGTGGCGACCAGGCACGGCTACTTGCGCCTCTGCGTCGACGGCCCGGTGCTCGACGCCGCGATCCTCGAGGTCGGAGCAGGCCATTAGCGGCGGGCTAGCGCTCTGCGGCGTCCCGCTGCGCGGCCGGGTTCTGAACGGGTCGGGCACATTCGATGCGATCGCGGCGCAGCGCAGCTTCGGCGACGAGCTGCTCGCGCGCTTCCCATTCGACGCGTTCGTCTCGAAGACGATCACGCTCACCCCGCGCGAGGGCAACCCGCCGCCACGCCTGTGGGAGACGCCGGCCGGTCTCGTGAACTCGATCGGACTTCCCAACAAAGGCCTCGAGCGCTTCATCGACGACGACTTGCCGCGGCTCGCCGGTTTGCCGGTGCCGCTGGTCGTGTCGGTCATGGGCTTCACCCGCGACGAGTTGGCGCTGCTCGCCGCGCGCGTCGGCGAGCGCGACGAAGTCGCGCTGGTGGAGCTGAACATCTCCTGCCCGAACGTCGAGACCGGCCTCGTCATGGGCGCTGACCCGACCGAGGCGGCGCGCGCGGTCGAACGGGTGCGCGCCGCGTGCGCGAAGCCGCTGATCGTCAAGCTGACGCCAAACGCGTCCGACCCTGCCGCGGTGGCGGTGGCGGCGGAGCAGGCCGGTGCCGACGCCCTGGCGCTCGTCAACACGCTGCGTGGAACGGCGATCGATCCGCGCGGGACGGGCGGGGCCTGGCTCGGCGGCGGCGCCGGGGGTCTGTCGGGCCCCGCCGTGCGGTCGGTCGCGCTGGCGCAGGTGCAGGCTGTCGCCGCCGCCTCGCGTCTACCCGTGATCGGCATGGGCGGCATATCGGAGCCCGCGCATGCGCTCGACTTCCTCGCCGCGGGAGCGCGCTGCGTGGCGGTCGGGACGGCGAGCTTCCGCGACCCCGCGGCGGCGGCGAGGATCGCCGAGGCGATAGGCGCCGCGCGTCCAGCGGGCGAGAGGATCGAAGCTGCGGCAACGCGCTGATCGCCGTCCGGGCGCCAGGCCACTTACCGCAAACGGAAACACCTGCAAAATGCGAGTATCCGCGGGGAGCCGGGGATCGGCCCTTGACCTCTACTGGAGGTCTACCTGAATTCGGTCCGATTTCCGCGCTCGATTGTTATGAAGCACCCGGGCGTGTGTAGACTCGCGCCGCATGCCGCAGCCCGCCTCCTCTCACACGAGAGCTGCTACCGGCACCACACCCGAACGGGGAGCGGCCCCGGAGCGCTCTCTCACCCAGCGTATGGACGCCCTGCAACGGGCGAACGAGATCCGCACGCGACGGGCGCGGCTCAAGCGCGACCTCAAGGCCGGGCGGTCGCAGATCCACGGGCTGCTGCTCGACCCACCGGCCTACATCCAGACCGCCAAGGTGTTCGACCTGCTGCTGTCGGTGCCCAAGTACGGTCGCGTCAAGGTCAACCGCATTCTCACACAGTGCCGCATCTCGCCGAGCAAGACGATCGGCGGGCTCTCGCAGCGCCAGCGCAACGAGCTCGTCTCTTACCTGCGCCGATAGCACCGCCGCCGGCACGAGTCCTCGTCATCACCGGCCCGTCCGGGGTCGGGAAGGGCACGGTCATCCGCGCGCTGCGCGAGCGCACGGGCGGTCTCGAGGTCGCGGTCTCGGCGACGACCCGCGCGCCGCGGCCCGGCGAGGAGAATGGCCGTGACTATCACTTCCTGTCGAGCGACGAGTTCGAGCGCCGCCTCGCCGCGGGGCAGTTCCTCGAGCATGCGACCTATGCCGGCAACCGCTACGGCACGCTGCGCTCCGAGCTCGAGCGCCCGGCCCGGATACTCGTGCTCGAGATCGAGATCCAGGGCGCGCGCCAAGTCCGCGAGGTGCTGCCGCAGGCGATGCGCGTGTTCGTGGCCCCACCGTCGATCGACGCGCTGCGCGAGCGCCTCGCCGGGCGCGGCTCGGACTCTCCGGGCCAGGTGGAGAGCCGCCTCGCCGCCGCGGCGGACGAGATCCGCGCGCAGTCCGAGTTCGAGCACGTGGTCGTGAACGACCGGCTGGAGCCCGCAGTCGACGAGCTCGAGGGTCTGGTCGCTACGATGAGGGACACCGAAAGCTAGGAGCTTCCAGCGTGATCAAGCCCCGTCTCGACACCCTTCTCGACCGCACCGACTCGCACTACGCGTGCGTTCTCGTGGCCGCGAAGCGCGCCCGCCAGATCAACTCGTACTACCACTCGCTCGGCGAGGGCAACTTCGACGAGTACCCGCCGCCGATGGTCGAGACCGGCTCCAAGAACTACCTCAAGATCGCACTCGAGGAGATCGCGGAGGGCAAGATCAAGTACCGCTACCGCTCCTAGACCTACCCAGCGAGGCGGCGGCACGCAGATGGCGCGCATCCTGCTCGGGGTCTCAGGCGGCATCGCCGCCTACAAGTCAGTCGAGCTTGCGAGGCTCGCGAACAAGGCTGGACACAGCGTGCGCGCGATCCAGACTCCGGCGAGCCTGAACTTCCTCGGGCGGGCCACCCTCACCGCCGTCACCGGAGCGCCGGTGCTGGTCGAGGAGTGGGAGCGCGACCCGGCGCGCGGGGCGTTTCCCGGCGAGCCTGCGCCCGAGCACGATCCGATCTCACACCTCGAGCTCGTGCGCCGCTGCGATGTGCTCTGCGTCGCGCCGGCCTCCGCCAACACGCTCGCGAAGCTCGCGAGCGGGCTCGCCGACAACCTGCTCTCGAGCGCCGCCCTCGCCTGCACCGCGCCCGTGGTGCTCGCCCCGGCGATGAACGGGCACATGTACGAGCACCCGGCCACGCGGGCGAACCTCGCTCTGCTCGAGCAGCGCGGCGCGCTCGTCGTCGCGCCCGACAGCGGCGCCCTGGCCTCGCGGGGCGAGTGGGGGATCGGGCGCCTGCCGGAGCCCGACCGGATCCTCGCCGCCGTCGAGCAGCGGCTCGCCTATGCCACGCGCTCGCTCGACGGGCTGCGCGTGCTCGTCACGGCCGGCGGCACTCGCGAGCCGATCGATGCCGTCCGCTTCGTCGGCAACCGCTCGTCCGGGCGGATGGGCCTGGCGCTCGCGAAGGAGGCGGCGGCGCGCGGCGCCGAGGTGACGACGATCCTCGCCAACGTGCTCGTGCCGCGCCCCGACGGGGTCCGCCACCTCGACGTCGAGACCGCGGAGGAGCTCGGAAGCGTGGCGAGCGTCGAGTTCGAGCGTGCCGACGTGCTCGTGATGGCGGCCGCGGTGGGAGACTTCCGCCCGAGCGCGCGTGAGAGCGGGAAGATCGCAAAGCTGGGCCGCGACGGCCTCTCGCTCGAGCTCGAGCCGACCACCGACGTGCTCGCGGCGCTCGCGGGCGAGCGTCGGCCCGGGCAGACCCTCGTCGGCTTCGCCGCCGAGCACGGCGACGGCGCCTCCGTCCGCGCGCGCGCGAAGCTAGCGCGCAAGGGGCTAGACGCGATCGTGCTCAACGACGTGTCGTTGCCGGGGATCGGCTTCGAGAGCGCCGACAACGAGGTGACGATCGTAACGCGCGCAGGCGAGCTCGAGGTGCCGCGGGGGTCGAAGGCGGAGGTGGCCGCGGCGGTGATGGACACCGTCGAGGAGCTTCGCCGCGCGCCCGTCAGCGCGCCTGAGGTCGGAGCACGGTGAGCGCGCCGGGAGCCAGCCCGGAGGAGCGCGGGGAGCACGTCTACGACCTCTTCCGGCGGGGCAGCTCGCTGCTCGACGCCGGCGACCACAACGCCGCGCTCGTGCCGCTCGAGCAGGCGAAGGCGTTCGAGCCCGACAAGACCTCGATCCGCGAGGCGCTCGGGCGCGCCTACTTCCACGTCGGCCGCTACGCCGCCGCGCGCGAGGAGTTCGCGGCGGTCGTCGAGCGCGCCCCGGTGAACGACTACGCCCACTTCTGCCTCGGCAGGGCGCTCGAGAAGATCGGGCGCGTGGCCGAGGCACGGCGCCACCTGGCGCTCGCCGCCTGCCTGCGTCCCGATCGCGCCGACTACCGCGTCTACCGGGACCGCATCGCGGCGGTGTAGATTGGCGCCCGCCTCGCCGCGCGTCGCTGTCGAGGCGGCCTCGGTGAGCCGTTAGTCCAGTGGCGATCGACTACACCTATCGCGTCCAGATACCGCACTACGCCGGCCAGCTCGCGCGGGTGGCGACGGCGATCGCCGAGGGCGACGGGCTGATCGGCGACGTGACGACGATCACGCTCGGGCGCGAGGCGTCGATCCGCGAGA
>JACCXP010000276.1 GCA_013696905.1 Thermoleophilaceae bacterium | reverse complement strand
GGCCATCAGCGCGTGCAGCCCGAGCGGCCCGAGGCAGCCGGCGGCGAAGCCGTAGAGGAGCGCGGGGCTCACCCCGCCGGACGCCCGCCCGCGAGCCGCTCGGACAGTCCCCCGCCGAGCGGCGCCCGCCAGATCGGGCGCCCCTCACGCAGCCTGTAGATCTCGCGCGTGCCCGTGCCGCCGGCGATTCGCACGACCTCGGCGACGTGCTCCACTCGGCGCTCGCCCGACGCCGCCCGAGACTGGTGCACGACGAGGTCGAGCGCGCCCGCGACCTGCTCGCGTACCGCGCTGTGCGGCAGCCCCACCCCCGCCGTCAGCGCGAGCGTCTCGATCCGTCGCAGGGCGTCCTCGGGTGAGTTCGCGTGCACCGTGCTGAGGCTGCCCTCGTGGCCCGTGTTGAGCGCCATCAACAGGTCGAGAGCCTCGGGCCCGCGCACCTCGCCGACGACGATCCGGTCGGGGCGCATACGCAGCGCATTTCGCACGAGCGCACGGATCGTGACCTCCCCCTTGCCCTCGAGGTTGGCGGGGCGCGACTCGAGCCGTACCAGATGACGCTGGCGCAGGCGCAGCTCGGCGGCATCCTCGATCGTCACGATCCGCTCGCCATCCGGGATCGCGCCGGAGAGCGCGTTGAGGGTGGTCGTCTTGCCCGAGCCGGTGCCCCCCGAGACGAGGATCGAGGCGCGGCGGCGCACGCAGTCGGCGAGGAAGCGAGCGAGCGGCGCCGCCAGCGTGCCGCCCTCGACGAGCTCGTCGAGCGAGAAGCCGCGACGGCGAAAGCGCCGGATCGTGAGGCACGGCCCGTCGAGCGCGAGCGGCGGGATCACGACGTTCACGCGCGAGCCGTCAGGGAGGCGGGCGTCGCAGAGGGGCGACGCCTCGTCCACGCGGCGCCCGAGCGGCGCGAGGATGCGCTCGATCGCGTGCCCCAGCTCGGCCTCGTCGGCGAAGGCGATCTCGGTCCGCTCGAGGCGGCCCGCGCGCTCTGCGTAGACGACCCCGGGCCCATTGACCATCACCTCCTCGACGGTCGGGTCCTCGAGCAGCGGCTCGAGTGGCCCGAGGCCGGTGGCGAGGCGCAGCACGCGCCCGGCGAGCGCCTCGCGCTCGCCATCCGAGAGCGCGGCCGCCTCGTCGTCGACGAGCGCGCGCACCTCGGCCTCGAGCCCATCCGAGCCGGCGGCGCCGTCGCGTGCCCGCTCGATCAGGCGACCCCGGAGCGCCCCGGCCAGCTCGTCCATCGCCTCCATTGCTCGGTAAGCCGGGCGGCGACTACATTCGCTCCCGTCGAGCGGAGGTCGTGCTACTCGCCGCCCCCGCCGAAGTCCCCGCCGCCGAAGTCTCCGCCACCGCCGAAGTCCCCACCGCCGAAGTCATCCGAGCCGAAGTCGCCGCCGCCGAAGTCCCCCTCGCCCCCAAAGGCGTCGCCGGGGAACCCGAGCCCGAGGCCGCCACCGAGCATCGAGCCGATGAAGAGGCCCGGCAGCAGCCCGCCGCCGACGCCCCCGAAGAAGCCCCCCGCCCACGGACCGTAGGCCGGCCCCGCGTTCCAGTAGGGCGTCGGCTGCCCGCCGGACATCACCTCGCGTGCAGCGGGCTGCTGTCCCTCCTCGACGCGCAGCGCGTCGGCCTCACAGGCCGGCACGGCTCGCGGCTCGCCGCCCGGCGGCGCCCACTCCACCTCGCGGGTCGAAGGACCGTGGCGGGGATCGAAGAAGCAAGGCGGCCGGCGCTCGGGAGGCGCCTCGCCCGCCAGCTCGGCCTTGGCGGCGGCCATCGCGTAGCGCCCCTCCTCGAGCGCGCTCGTGACGGCCTCGAGGTCCTCCGGCCTCCGGGCGTGGTCGAGACGCGAGCTTGCGGTCTCGTAGCAGCCGAGCGCCTGCTCGTAGTCGCGCTTGCCCTGCGGGTCCGCATCCGGCAGCTCGACGTCGAGGTCGAGCGCGCGGATGTCGTCGCCGAGCGCGACCAGATCCTCGCGCGCGGTCCCGCGCACCTCCTCCATGTCGTCGTCGAGCTCCCGGCGCCGCCGGCGCTCGCGCATGAATCGCCGCAGCCCGAAGAGCGCCGCGCCGCCCGCGAGCAGGGCGATCAGGAAGCCACCGCCCGGACCGCCTCCCCCTTCGCCCGAACCGTCGG
>JACCXP010000234.1 GCA_013696905.1 Thermoleophilaceae bacterium | reverse complement strand
CCCCGCGCTCAGCCGCGTAGCTGCTCGAGCCGGCACTCGGACGGGTCCTTGTCCGGTCGCCAGCGCAGGAAGCGCGCGCCGTGGCGGATGCGATCTCCCGTGATGTGCTCGAAGGCGATCTCGCAGACGAGCTCCGGGCGCAGGCCCTCCCAGACGAGCTCCTCGTCGGACTTCCAGCGGCTCGCCTCGCCGCTGCCGCGCTCATGGGTGCGGTATGGCTCGAGCAGCGCGGGCAGCTCGCGCTTCTGCGTCGCCTTGAAGCCGGAGGTGTGGCCGACCACCTGCAGCTCGCCGTCGGGGGCATACAGGCCGAGTATCAGCGACCCGACGGTGCCCTCCTCCTTGCCGAAGCGAAACGCCGCGACGACCGTGTCGGCGGTGCGGACGCGCTTGATCTTCATCATCCCCATGCGCTCGCCGGGGCGGTAGGGCGCCGCGGTGTCCTTGGCGACGACGCCCTCCGAGACGCCCGCGAGCCAGGCTCCGGCGGCGTCGCGGTCCCGGGTCGAAGGCGTCAGCTCGACGTCGCCGCCACTGCCTGCAAGCGCGCGCTCGAGGCGCCCCCGGCGCTCCGCCTGAGGCAGCTCGAGCAGCGACTCGTCCCCCTCGGCCAGCAGGTCGAAGGCGACGAACGCCGCGGGCGTCTCGCTCGCCAGCCGCTCGACGCGCGAGGCGGCGGGGTGGATGCGCTGGCCGAGCAGGTCGAACTCCTGCACGCCGTCGACGACGACGATCAGCTCGCCGTCGAGCACCAGGCGCTCGCCGGCGAGCGAGCGGATCGCGGGCGCGATCTCGGGGAAGTAGCGGTTCATCGGCTTGCCGTTGCGGCTCTGGAGATAGACCTCGTCGCCGTCGCGGAAGACGATCGTCCGAAAGCCGTCCCACTTCGGCTCGTAGCTCCAGCCGGCGCCCTCGGGCAGCTCCTTGGCGGCGCGCGCGAGCTGGGGCAGGAGGGGCGGCGAGAGCGACGGCATGGCCTCGATCGTAGTTAGGATTGGACGTCCGCCGACCAGGAGGTAGCGCAGTGTCCGAGGAGCAGGCGACGGTCGCCGAAGAGGAGTACCTCGAGACGATCTTCTGGCTCGAGGAGGCGAGCCTCCCGATCACCGGGGCCAACATCGCTCGCGCGATGCAGCTGTCGGCGCCGACGGTGCACGAGATGGTCGGGCGGCTCGAGACGGACGGCTACGTCACGCGAAAAGGCGACAAGTCGCTCGCCTTCACGGACAGCGGCCACCGCCACGCCGCGGGCATCGTGCGCCGCCACCGGTTGATCGAGCGCTTCCTCACCGACGTGCTCGGCATCCCGTGGGACGAGGTCCACGAGGAGGCCGAGCGCATCGAGCACGCGATGTCGCCGGTGCTCGAGGAGCGGATGCTGGCTGCGATCGGCGACGCGCGGACGTGCCCGCACGGGCATCCGATCGTCGAGGGCGCGCGCGAGCCCGGCGTGCCGCTGGCCGACGTGTCCGAGGGCGCGAGCGTGCGTGTGCTGCGCTTCGAGAACGAGGCCGAGGATCTGCTCCACTACCTCAAGGATGCAGGCCTCCACCCCGGCCTCGAGGGCACGCTCGCGGAGGCCGGCGACGACGAGGTGGCGATCGAGGCCGGCGGCGAGCGCTACGTCGTCACGCGCAGCGTCGCCGAGACGGTGGCCGTCGTCGCCGACCCCTCGCCGCCGCCGCGCACCGCGCCGCCAGGTCAGCTTGTGCTCGGCAAGGAGCGCTACGGCCGCTAGATGACTGATTCCACGCCCTCATGCCACATAGGCGACGAAGGAGCGATCGGGGAGGCGGTAAGCGTCTAACGCCGTGTCGCCCCAGATGATCGCCCGCATGCCGGGTGCGGCCCTCAACAGTCGAGTGCGGCCCCAGCAACCCGACATATCTCCGGCAGCCGTGGTCCCAGCGCACCGAGCCGGCGGACAAGCATCGCCTTAGGGAACGGCCGCAGGTTGTCGAAGGACGCAACGGACTCGATCGGCAAGCCCTCGTCGGTTCCCAGCGCCAGCTCACTCGGCAGGCCGCGCACTCGCGTGGTCACCGGCGCGACCAGGACCCGCTGCATCACCTCGTTGGCGGCGTCCCGGCTGACTACGAGGAACGGCCGTCCCTTCTCGTCCGGATCCTCGCCCCACCACACCTCCCCGCGCGCTACCACCATCGCTCCCACTGCTCGTTGCGGATGGCATCCACGGCCAGCCGGGTGGCCTCGCCGATCTCCTCGTCGGTCTCGGGGAATCGGGTGATGGCGTCTCGGTAGCGCTGGTCGAGATCCTGACGGCGGTACGAGCCGACCATGGCCTCGAGTCCCGTGCGCACCGCCTGGGAGCGGCTGTCGAACGCTCCCCGCTCGACGAGCCGGTCTAGTTCTCCCACGAGCTCATCCGGAAGCTTGACCGCGATCTGTTTCGTCATACCGACAGCATACCCCTGGGTAATGCGGACGTTTGAGGGAGCGGCTCGAGTCGTAGTTGAGGACGATGCAGGCCGCCAGCGTGAGCAGCCGCGTCGCGATGCGAACATGTGGAAGCCCGGCTGGGCGGGCAGCGCGGGGAACAGATGGCAGAGGCGCTTCTCGGCCACGGCCAGAAAGCGCCGGTCGCTCGGAATGCCCATGATCGCCTGGGCGACGCAGAGCGTGACCACCTC
>JACCXP010000225.1 GCA_013696905.1 Thermoleophilaceae bacterium | reverse complement strand
GCGAAGAGCGGGAAGCGCCGCGCGAGCAGCTCGGACTTCAGCAGGTCGACGTGGCGGGTCAGCGCGCCGATCCTGATCTCGCCCTCCTGCTCGCGGATGTAGGCGAGCTCGGCGAGGTCGTTGATGTCGATCAGGTGCTCGGGGCTTGCGAGGCGCAGCTTCATCATCGGCAGCAGGCTGTGACCCCCGGCGATGATCCGCGCCTCGGGCCCGAGCCGACCGAGCGCCGCGATCGCGCCCTCGACGCTTGTCGCACGCTCGTACTCGAATGGCGCGGGGGTCTGCAAGAGCGCTCCTCTCGGATCAGGGACGACGGGCCGGCAGCCGCTTGCGCGGAGCGCCGATGTCGTCGCGCCGTTCGTACTGGTCGGGGGCGTCGACGCCGATCGCCGGCGACCGCGGCAGGTTCTCGGGGCTCGTATGGCGGACATCCGGGTAGAGCTCGCGAGCCGCCAGGCTGCCGCCCTCGACGTTCCTCAGCACCGCCCCCTGGGGGCTCAAGGCGGCGATCGGCGCCTCGCGGCCGAGCCGCGCGAGCGAAAGCGTGCCGCGCGTGTAGATCTCGCCGATGCGCGGCGCCTCGACGTCGGTGCTCTCGGGGAAGTTACGCAATCCGGCGGCGGCGGCTCCGGGGTAGGCGCCCTCGATCAGGCCCATCGCGTCGCTCATGCCCGCCTTCTTGACGAGCAGGCCCTCGAGCAGGTCGACGCCCGCGTCGAGCTGCTCGTTGATGGCGCTTACGACGTCGTTTACGGGCTCGCTCTTGCGCACGATCTCGCCGACGCCGGCGATCACCTCGTCAAGGCCCGCCGTGACCCGCCAAAGCGCGACGATCGTCGCGACGAGGAAGTAGACGAGCGCGAGCACGATCAGCAGAACCGCGACGACCAGGACCACGCCCGCTGCCGGCACGGCTCCCCTTACTCCGCTTGAGCGTCGTCGAGGATCACGTCGAGCGAGCCGCCGTAGGCGGCCACTCCGGCGACCGTCCGCGTCACCTGGTCCTGCGTCGTCAGCAGCAACGCGGCGGCGTCGAGGTCCTTCGACCCCGCCGCTGCCACCGTCGCGATCTCGCGGACCGGCGCAACGATGCTCCTGGCCGCCTCGAGCACGCCACGCAGGAGGTACACGACCACCGGGAAGATCACCACGAGCAGGACGATGTCCCCGATCCACCAAAGGGTCATCGCGGCCTCCGCTCGGCGACGATCGCGGCCTTGCGGCCGATCTCGGGCAGCGCGCCGAGAATCACGTCGAACTGGGCGTTGATCGCCTTGACGGCGGGCTCGAGCGGGCGCAGGTGCTCGGACTCGACCCCGGCGAGCGCCGACGCGAGCGTCGCGAGGCCCTCCGAGATCGCGGTCAGCCCCTGGCGGATCCTGATCAGCGCGACGGCGAGCACGAGGATGACGAGCGCCGCCAGCGCGACGCTCAGCAGCACGTAGGTGCCGGTGCTCATGCCGTTTCGCCGAACCCGTCGGTGAGCGCGTTCATGTAGCCGTCCTGGACGACGGCTTCCTCCGCGATCAGCGCCAGCACCGGGGCGGTCGCCGCAAGCTGCGGGATGTTGGCCGTGTTCGCCCCGACATCGCCCGCGATCTCGAGCAGCCCCTCGACCGAGCGCTGGATGCTCCCGATCTGGCGCAGGAGCAGGACGAGCAGGATCGTGACGACCACGGCTGCGACGAGCCCGATCGACAGGGCGATGCCCCAGTAGGTCATTTTCCGACCGCCACCTTTCGAAGCGATCGCGCGGCGTGCAGGATCCGTACGCCCGAGTCGTTGATCCGCGCGGCGCCGCCGAGCTCGGTCGTCTGACGGCGCACCACCTCGACCGCCTGCTCGGCGGTCGCGGCCTGCCTGGCGATCCTCGTCGCCAGCGCCACGATCACGATCAGGATCACGGCGGCGACCGCGATCACGAGGCTCGATATCGCGATCCCGACCAGCCAGCCTGCGGAGGAGACCGCGAGCACGCTAGCTGGAAGACTCGCTGTCTGCCCGGCGCGGCGTGGTGCCGATGTCCTTGACGTCGGGCTCCGCGTCCGGCGGCAGAGCCGGGCCGCCGTCGGTCGACGCGTCGGCGTTGTCGCCGGCGCTCAGGTCGATGCCGCTCTCGGTCGCCGGCTCATCCGAGCCGGTCGTCTCTCCGAGGAC
>JACCXP010000173.1 GCA_013696905.1 Thermoleophilaceae bacterium | reverse complement strand
ACGATGATCGGCGTGCTGATGTCGGCAACGCTGCCGGCCCGCCTTGGCGAGCCCTCGCGCGCGCTGGTGGTGGCCCGCCGGCTCGGGCGGGTGCGCGAGCACCTGCCGCTCGTGCTCGGCACGGTCGTCTCCCAGACGCTGCTCAACATCCTCGCGCTCGTCTTCCTGGGAGCGATCATGTTCGCGACGGTCGGGGTCTTTCGCGGCAACCTCGACAAGCTCGCGCTCGCGACGCTCGCGCCGTTGGCGCTGCTCGGCGCGGTGCTCGCGGCGCCGGTCTTCCTGCGCAGCAGGGCGTCCGCGCGCTCGCGGCGGCTCGAGCGGGCCGTCCGATCGGCCCGCCAGGCGACGACCAGGCTGCGCGAAGGGCTCGAGGTCTTCCGTCGCCCGCGGCTCGGGGCGCGCGCGGTCGCCTTGCAGCTCGCGGCGTGGGCAATCCAGTGGATCGCCTGCTATGCGCTGCTCGTCGCCTTCGGCCTCGAGGGGGCCGGGCTCGGCGCGGCGGCGGCGGTCCTGTTCGCGGTCAACGTGACCGCCGTGCTGCCGCTGACGCCGTCGAACATCGGCGTCTTCCAGGCCGCCTGCGTCGCGGTGCTGTCGGCCTACGGCGTGGCGCAGGGAGACGCGCTCGCCTACGGGATCATCCTGCAGGCGGTCGAGATCGCGACCGCCGTCATCCTGGGCATGCCCGCGCTCGTCGCGGAGGGCACGTCGTGGCGGGACATGCGCCTGCGCGCGATCCACGCCACGCCCGTCGAGCTGCCGCGGCGGCGGCGCGGACCCACGCCCGATCCCGGCATGCCCTCCGCGTAGCCCTCTCCCCGAGCTTCCGGGCGCTTGTACTAGGTTCGCCTCTCAATCAGACACCGCGCCGAACCAGAGAGAGGACCGAGACTCACATGCCGCTTTCCACGATCCACGGCTTTCCGCGCATCGGCGCCCGCCGGGAGCTTAAGTTCGCAACCGAGGCCTACTGGGCCGGCAGCGCCTCCGCCGAGGAGCTTGCAGAGACGGCGCAGGGCCTGCGGACCCAGAGCTGGCGCCTGCTCCAGGAAGCCGGCATCCACCTGATCCCGTCGAACGACTTCTCGCTCTACGACCAGACGCTCGACACGGCCGCGCTCGTGGGCGCCGTGCCCGCCCGCTACGAGCACCCCGGCGGCGACGTGGACCTCGACACGTACTTCGCGATGGCTCGCGGACGCCAGGCGGGCGGCGTCGACGTGACCGCGATGGAGATGACCAAGTGGTTCGACACCAACTACCACTACATCGTGCCGGAGCTGGGACCGGACACGGTGTTCTCGCTGTCGTCCAGCAAGCCCTTCGACGAGTTCGACGAGGCCAAGGCGCTCGGCATCGTCACGAAGCCGGTGCTGCTCGGGCCGGTCTCGTTCCTGCTGCTCGGCAAGTCGGCCGACGGCGAGCCCGAGGAGTTCGATCGCCTGACGCTGCTCGAGCCGCTGCTCGACGTATATGTGGAGGTGCTCGAGCGCCTGGGCCGCCAGGGCGCCGAGTGGGTCCAGCTCGACGAGCCGGCCTTCGTCATGGACCGCGGCGAGGCCGACCTCGCGGCGCTCCGGCGAGCCTACGAGCGCCTCGGCCAGATCGAGCGCCGCTCGCAGATCGTCGTCTCGACCTACTTCGAGCACGCGGCAGAGGCGCTGAGCGTGCTCAAGGGGACGACGATCGAGGGGATCGGGCTCGACCTGCACCGTGGGCGGCGCAACATCGAGCTCTTGGAGGACGAGGGCGGCATCGCCGACAAGACGCTGTTCGCCGGGGTGGTCGACGGGCGCAACGTGTGGATCAACGATCTCGATGCCTCGCTCGCGACGCTGCGCTCGTCGCGCGGCCTCGCCGCCGAGGTGGTCGTCTCCTCCTCCTGCTCGCTGCTGCACTCGCCCGTCGACCTCGACGCCGAGGCCGCCCTCGACGAGGAGCTGCGCTCGTGGATGGCCTTCGCGCGCCAGAAGGTGGATGAGGTGGTGACGCTTACCACGGGCCTCGGCGGGGGCGACGACGCGATCGCCGACACGCTCGAGCGCAACCGCGCCGCGCTCGAGCGCAGGCGCCGCTCCGAGCGCACCCGCAACATCGCCATCAGGGAGCGGCTGGGGGGGCTCTCAGACGCTGACTCCCGTCGCCAGAGCCCCTACGCCCAGCGCCGCGACGCTCAGCGCGAGCGGCACGGGCTGCCGCTGTTCCCGACCACGACGATCGGCTCGTTCCCGCAGACGGCGGACGTCCGCCAGGCGCGTGCCGCGCGACGCGCCGGAGAGATCGACGCCGGCGAGTACGAGCGTCGCATGAAGGAGGAGATCGGACGAGTCGTGGAGCTCCAGGAGGAGCTCGGCCTCGACGTCCTCGTGCACGGCGAGCCGGAGCGCAACGACATGGTGCAGTACTTCGCCGAGCAGCTCGACGGCTACGCCTTCACCGACAACGGCTGGGTGCAGTCGTACGGGTCGCGCTACGTGCGCCCGCCGATCGTCTTCGGCGACGTCGCGCGTCCGAACGCCATGACCGTCGCCTGGACGACCTACGCCCAGTCGCTCACCGACCGCCCGATGAAGGGCATGCTGACGGGGCCGGTGACGATGCTCGAGTGGTCGTTCGTGCGCGACGACCAGCCCGAGTCCGAGACCTGCACGCAGCTGGCGCTCGCGATCCGCGACGAGGTGACCGACCTCGAGGCCGCCGGGATCGCGATCGTCCAGGTAGACGAGCCGGCAATCCGCGAGGGCCTGCCGCTGCGCAGCGAGCTGCGGGCGCAGTACCTCGAGTGGGCCGTGCGCGCCTTCCGCGTCGCCACCTCCGGCGTGCGCGACGAGACCCAGATCCACACCCACATGTGCTACTCGGAGTTCGGCGAGATCCTGCCGGCGATCGGCGAGCTCGATGCCGACGTCACCTCCGTCGAGGCGGCGCGCTCGCGCATGGAGCTGATGAGCGACCTCGAGCGCGAGGGCTATCAGCAGGAGGTGGGCCCCGGCGTCTACGACATCCACTCCCCGCGCGTGCCGTCGGCGGACGAGATGGCCCTGCTGCTGCGCGCGGCGGCGGGCGTGCTCGACCCCGAGCGGCTGTGGGTCAACCCGGACTGCGGCCTTAAGACGCGCGGCTACCTGGAGACCGAGGCGGCGCTGCGCAACATGGTCGCGGCGGCGAAGCAGCTGCGCGAGGAGCTGGCCCCGAGCCCGGCCGCGTAGGCCCGCCCGCGGTCCTTCAGTGGCGCCCGCGTGCGCCGATCCGTACGTGCAGGTGGTCGTCGTGGTGGACGCGCTTGCGCACGACGGCGGGCGGTCCCTTGAGGCCCGTGGCGGGGCCGATGTAGATCGTCGTCGCCCCGGCGCGCACGAACCGGTCGACGAGGTCTTGGGCGAGGCGGCGGTCGATCCCGGCCGCCGTCTGCGGCGGGCGCTCGCGCCGGTCGCGGCGCGGGTAGAGCACGTCGACGTCGAGCCCGTTCTGGTGCGAGACGTGTCCTCTGCCCCCGTAGCTCGGGCCGAAGGGGCCGCCGCGCGGCCGGCTGAGGTCCCCGATGCCGACGCGCGGGGAACGTGGGTGCGCGCGACGGTGAGCCCGCACGACGCGCAGCACCGTGCGCACGAGCCGCACGGTGCCGTGGCGGCGCCAGGCCGGGCTCGGCGTCCGCCCGCGCACGTGGTTCCAGGTGAAGAAGG
>JACCXP010000108.1 GCA_013696905.1 Thermoleophilaceae bacterium | reverse complement strand
CTCGGCCGGCGCGAGCGGGGGGTTCCTCGCCGCGCTGACGAGCGCCACGGGGCCCGCGCTCGCGGGCGCCGGAGTCGTGAAGTCACTCGTCCCCGCGGCTGTCGGGCTCACTGTCGGAGCCGGCGCGCTCGGCCTGGCGGCGCCCCAGCCCGTGACGAGGGCTATCACCGAAGTCGAGCGGGCCCTCGAGCCGCGCAAGCCGATCCAGGCGCCGCCCAGCGCATCCACGCCAGCGCCCTCGGCCGCTCCGGGCGCCTCCTCGGGCGCGTCGATCCTCTCGCAAGCGCCGAGCACCCTGATGCAGGCGCCTTCGCCCGTCACGCCGCTGCCGCTTGCCGGCTCGATTGAGGCGCAACGACAGGGAGCAATCGCGATCGGCTCGCCGATCATGCCCGTCGGGCCGCACGCCACTCCGACCGCGACGGGCACGCCGCCGGCGCCGCCGCTCGGCGTGGGGCACACCTCAATCTCCCCCGCGGGCTCCACCCCCACGACCACCGTCGATCCGGCCAAGCCGGTCGGCTCGGACCCGAGGCCCGCGGCAAAGCACGATCCGACGCCCGCCCCGAGCTCTGGCGGGGGCACTCGCTTCGAGTCGGTCGAGCCCACGGAGGCACCGCCCTCGCCGCCCAAGGCCGACGCCCCGGCGGCCACCGAGCAGCCCCCCCTGGCCCCTGACATCCTCGCTCCGGCACCGCCCGTCGATGCGGCTCCCATCCTTCCGCCAATGCCTGCGACGTCTGACCCGCCCAATGCGGTCGCGAGCAGCGCTCCGGTCGCACCGGCCCAGCCGCCAGCGTCTGAGGCCTTCTCGATCGAGGCCCTTCCCACCCCCTGACCGGACGCTCGCTCGCCCGCCTAGCCGGGACCGGGAGGTGTGAAAGATCTCATTATTTAGGTAATAACGTCTGACAAACGTGCCCGTGCGTGCGTTGGGGTCTATGAGGGCAACTTGAACCTGATGATCGACAAGCTGATCGACAGACCCGTGAGCGCGCACCGCCCGCGCCGTCCGCTCGAGCTTGCCGACCCGCTCACGGCGGAGCTCACCGCCGTCCGCTCTCGGGGCGCCGAGCGCTGGCGCGTGCTGCGCCACCTGCTCGCGTGGGCCGACGTCGGCGCCGCCGCCGTCGCCGGGCTCATCGCCCTACCGCTCGCCGGGCTCTCGTCCGAGCTGAGCCTCGCCTTCCTGGCCTTCGTAACGATCGGCTGGGTTCTGATCGCCTTCGTCTCGAACCTCTACGGCGCCGAGGACCTGCGCTCGTGGGCCTCGGGAGTGCAGGAGGTACCGCGCACGATGCTCGCGGGCCTGATCCTGTCCTGGCCCCTCTATGGCGCGGGTGCGCTGCTTGGCTCGCAGCACGCCGTGCTGAGCGCCGCCGTCGCCGCGCTCGGCACCGCGCTGCTCTCGCCGCTCGCGCGTGCCGGGGCGCGCGCCTACGTGCATAAGCGGGAGCCGCTCCAGCAGCGTTGCCTGATCGTCGGCTCCGGAATCGTGGCCGGTCAGCTCGTCGACCGGCTCCAGACACAGCGGCAGTTCGGGCTCGTCCCGTTCGGCTTCGTCGACGACGAGGTGCACACCCAGGGCAACCTCGACCTGCCGCTGCTCGGCGGCCTCGACGACCTCGAGGACATCCTGCGCGTGCACCAAGTCGACCGCGTCCTGATCGCCTTCTCGCGCGCCTCGCACCAGCACCTGCTCAAGGCCATCCGCGCGTGCCGCGACCGTCGCGTGGCGGTCGACGTGGTGCCTCGGCTGTTCGAGTTCCTCGATGGCGCGCGAGCCCTCGATCAGGTCGGCGGCCTGCCGCTGCTCTCGATCGGTGCCCCCCGCCTGACCCGCTCGTCGCGGCTCGCGAAGCGGGCGCTCGACGCCTCGATCTCCGGCATTGCCTTGATGATGCTGTCGCCGCTGTTCCTCGCCATCGCGATCGCGATCAGGCTCGAGTCACGCGGCCCGGTGTTCTTCCGTCAGGTGCGCGCGGGGCGCGGAGGCACTCCTTTCAAGGTCTTCAAGTTCCGCTCCATGTACGAGGACGCCGAGGCGCGCAAGGCCGAGCTCGAGGCGGTCAACGACGCCGACGACGGCGTGATGTTCAAGATCCACCACGATCCGCGCATCACGCGCACCGGGCGGATCATCCGCCGCTACTCGCTCGACGAGCTGCCACAGCTGATCAACGTCGTACGCGGTGAGATGTCGCTCGTCGGCCCACGCCCGCTGATCCTGCCAGAGACCGCCGCGCTCGCCGAGACCTGGCACCAGCGACGCCTCGATCTGCGCCCTGGGCTCACCGGGCCGTGGCAGGTCTCCGGGCGTTCGGACATCCCGTTCCAGGACATGGTCCGCTTCGACTATCAGTACGTCGCCGGCTGGTCACTCGTGCGCGACCTCGAGCTGCTGCTGGCGACCGTGCCCGCCGTCTTGTCAGGCCGCGGCGCCTACTAGCGCGCGGCTTACGCGTCCGGCACGGGCTCGCCCCGTAGGGCCGCTCGCACCGCGGCGTGGATCGGGCGCTCGCCGCGTTCGGGCGGGGGTCTGCGCGGCGGAGCGGAAGCGACCGCCTGCGCGAGGCTCCCGGTGTCCCATGCCGCGATCACGCGGCCGCCGTCGGCGAGCGCCCGGGTGAGCTCGACCTGGTGGTCGTCGACGTGCTCGCTGTTGCGCCTGTAGCGGGGGACCACTATCGGCGTGTGGCCGACCCTCAGCGCCAGCAGGATCGAGCCGACGCCGGCGTGGGTGACGACGACGTCGGCGGCCTCGAACTGCTCGAGCATCTCGCCGAAGGACATGAACGCCGCGGCGTGGCTGACGCCGGCTGGCGCCGCGCCGTAGCCGTGCTGCACGACGAGCTCGTTCGCGGGCAGGGTCTCGAGTGCGGCCAGCATGCGGTGGAAGGGCTGCTGATGGGTCCCCACGGTGACGAAGATCACAGGATGCTCCCGCGGTAGCGGGCCTTGCCGCGCGCCGGGCCCGGCCATTGGACGAAGAACGAGTCAGCCAGGGGGTACACGAGGCGGCCGCTCAGCGACAGGGTCTCGGTACGGGTCAGGCTCTCGACGTAGACGAGCCGACGCCGCAGCAGCTTGCCGACCAGGAAGAAGGGCACGGCAAGCCCGGCGCCGGTCGAGATGATCACCTCGGGATCGCGCCGCCGGATCGTGCGCCACGCGAGCCCGAAGTTGAGCAGCAGCCGGGCGATGCTGCGGTTGGTCGGCCCGTGGCCGAGCACGACGTCCTCGCCGGCGAGCAGGTGCCCGACGTCGGCGCCCGCGAGCGTCACCCAGGTGCGCGCGTACTCGCGCCAGGCGGGCTCGAGCGCGAGCATCTGCTGGAGGTGGCCCCCGGGCGAGCAGACGAGCACGATCCGCGCGGTCGTGGAGTCGCTCACCGCGCCGCTCTCGGGTCAAGGCGGCGCAGCCGGCGCAGGCGCTCCTTCGCGGGCGACAGCAGCAGCCGGCGCCCAGGCGCGGTCAGCTTCAGTGCGAAGCGCCAACCGCGATCGCGGTGATCGACCGCGACGCGGGGGATCGACATCCGCGACGCCTCGCCCTGCGCCCCGCGGGGCATCGTGAAGGCAAACCGATAGCCGGCCGCCGCCGCCGCAGCGGCCACACGCTGGTCCCAGTCGCCGAACGGGAACGCGACCGAGTCGCAGCGGCCGAGCCGCTCCACGATCCGCTCGCGCGGCTCGAGCAGCTCGTGCATCAGCTCGTCGTCGCCCAGCTCCGGAAGGTGGGGATGGGTCACGGTGTGGGCGCCGAACTCGACGCCGCCCTCGGCCATCCCCTCGACCATCCCCCAGTCGAGTGAGCGCATGACGTCCGGGTAGGCGCGGCGCTGGTCGTCGACCTCCGGCCAGTCGAGCGCCCCGCCGCCGTCCACGGTCGCCGGCAGGATGAAGACGATCGCCCGGAAGCGGTACTCCTGCAGCAGCGGAAAGGCGCGCGTGAAGTTGTCGAGATAGCCGTCGTCGAAGGTCAGAAAGGCGAGCCGGCGGCGAGGCCTCGCCCCCTCGGCGAGCGCCGCGAGGTCCGCGTGCCCGCCGCCCTCGTAGCCACGACGGGTGAGCGTCTCGAGTTGCGCCCGGAACAGCTCGGGCGTGATCGACAGGAACGGCGGCCCGTCGGGCGAGACCGAGTGGTAGCAGAGGATGGCCGCGCGGCGCGAGCGGTTCAGGAGCGGTCCCGCGGTTGCCTCGAGACGGGAATCGGTCGGCGCGGCGCCCGCGCCGCTCACGACGACAGCTCGCGGTAGAGCGAGTCGAGGCGGCCGGACACCTCTTCCTCGTTGAGGCGCTCGGCGCGCGCCCGTGCCGCGCTGCCGAGCGC
>JACCXP010000101.1 GCA_013696905.1 Thermoleophilaceae bacterium | reverse complement strand
CACTACCTCTAGCGAGAAACCCGCCCGGGGTTCGACCTACCTCCTCCGCCGCCTCCGTCGTGACCGCCCCGACCTAGCTGAGGCAATAGTTCGACGCTCGTCGAATTTGCGCGGGGCCGTAAGCGGGGGTGGCCGCTCGGCCTAGCTAAGAAACCGACGGTGCGCGACAGTTGCGCGACAGTCCACCCCCCGTTCATGCGGTCGAGAGCGGTCGAGAACGGCTCTCTTATGGCTCTAGCAAGCGGAATCCCGCTCTAGCAAGCCACCACGGTCAGATGTAGTACATCGGCGCTGCACCCGAGCCCTCGCGCTCGGCGAGATCGGCGATCGTGGTCTCGGCGAGCACCGCGCGCAGCGCGTCGACCGCCGCGACCCAGGGCGGCCCGGCGGCGGGGGCGCCCGCTCCCAGCGACCCCTCGAGCAGCTCCACCACCTCGAGCACCGTCAGCTCCGCCGCCGGGCGCGCAAGCGAGTAGCCGCCCTTCACCCCGCGCTGGCTCTGGAGCACGCCGGCGCGGCGCAGCGTCGCGAACAGGCCCTCGAGGAACTGCACCGGGATCTCGCGCCGGCGCGCTATGTCGCCGATCGGCACGGGCGCCGCCTCGCCTCGGCGGACGAGCTCGATCAGCGCACGCACGGCATACGGCGATTTGGTGGTGATGGCCAGCAAGCGCGCCGGAGTCTACGGAAGGCGGCCTCTAGGTTTAGGGGTGTGTCGGCGACGTCAAAAGCAGGGCGGTGGCTGCCGCCGCTCGCGCTGATGGCGGTGATCTACATGCTCTCCGATCAGCCGAACCTGTCGTCGGGGCTCGGCTTGATCGACCTGGTCGGGCGCAAGCTCGTGCATGCCGGCGAGTACGCGCTGCTCTGCTGGCTGTGGATCCGCGCCCTGCGCCCGAGCGTCGGAGGCCGCGCGGCGCTTGCGCTCGCGCTGGCCGTGACGCTCGCATACGCCGTCGGGGACGAGTACCACCAGACCTTCGTCGACGGCCGCTCGGGCTCCCCGCTCGACGTCGTGATCGATGGGCTCGGCGCCGCGGTCGGGGGCGCGTGGGCACAGCGGCGGGGCCGCGAGAGAGCCGGCGCTGCACGCGGGAGGTAGCGCGCCTAGATCCAGCCGCGCTCGGTGGCGAGCAGCACGGCCTGGGCGCGGTCGACCGCTCCGAGCTTGCCGTAGGTGTTGTGCAAGTGCGTGCGCACGGTGCTCGTCGACAGGTTGAGCTCGCTTGCGATCTGCTTGTAGACCTTGCCCTCGGCGAGCTCGCGCAGCACGTCGATCTCGCGTGCCGACAGCGGGCACGGCTCCATCCTGCGTCGCGGTCCGGCCGACCCCGTTCCGGGCAGGTCGTACATGACGGCTCGCAGCGAGTCCGATGACAGGCCGACGGTGCGCCCGATCTTGAGCAGCTGGGCGGAGTCGATCGGCAGCCCATTGCCGTAGTGGGCGAGCATGTCCGACAGGCGCACGATCGCGGCCTCGCCGCACGCGTCGTCGGCGTGATGTCGCTCGATCGCCGAGGCCATCCGAGCCGGCAGGCCCCAGCGACGCGCCAGCACGCCGCCGACGAGCGCGTGGTCGACACCGAGCTCGAGCCGCTCCGAGCGGATGCGCTCCTCGGGCGTGCGAGCGGCGGCGTGCACCTCGACGGGGTAGCCCGAGTACGCGTGCTCGAGCACGAGCTTGCCGACGTCGTGCAGGAGGGCGGAGATCAGCAGCTCGTCGCGGTCGTCGAAGGGGAGCTCGCGCACGAGGCGGTCGGCTGCGCGCTGCGCCGACAGGGCATGCAGGCGAAAGCGCTCGGGAGCGGCATCCCATGCTGCTGTGCGCTCGAAGAAGTCGAACACGGCCGCGCGCGAGGCGAGCGCCTCGATCCCGGCCGCGCCGAGCACGTCCACCGCCGCCGGCACCGATGCGATCTTCCCGCGCTGGGGCGACTGCGCCCGGTTGGCGATCCGCAGCACAGCGATCACGAGCGCGACATCGGACTCGACGGCGGCGACGATGTCGCCGGTCGAGGCGTGCTGGTCGCGCGTCAGGCGCAGCAGCCGGTTGCGCGACTCGGCGAGCGCCGGGAACGCCTCGAGCGCCTCGAACGCCTCCGTGAGACGACGGCCATGGCCTTCGTTGCCCCGTTGGGGCCGCGGCACGGCGCGTCGCGCCATCGTACTCGTGGCTGCTTCCAAGAGCTCTCTTCCGGTCGAGGGTTGCGCCCCGTGCGTCCCCTGCACCTTGCGATATCGGCACGGCGGCGGGTTCCGTTGAGCGCCAGTCGCGCCCGCCCGCCGCTTGTCGGCGCTAAGCGTGCTCGAGCGCCGCGTCGATCCGCTCGAGCGTCTCGTCGCGGCCGAGCAGCGCGACCGACTCGAAGATGCCCGGCGAGATCGTGCTGCCGCTGATCGCCACGCGAACTGGCTGGAAGAGCTTGTTCGGCTTCACGCCGAGCTCGTCGACGAGGCCGCGCAGCGCGATCTCGACGCCGGCCGAGTCGAATGGCTCGACCGCCTCGAGCGCGCCCCGCGCGCGTGCGAGGCGCTCGTGGGCGCCGTCCTTCATCACCTTGCTCCACGCCTGCTCGTCGAAGGGACGGCGCTCGACGAGGAAGCCGGCCAGCGGCTCGAACTCGGCCAGCGTCTGCATCTTCTCCTGGCTGATCTCGGCCGCGGCGCGCAGGCCCCCGCGCCCCAGGCGCTGCTCGAGGCGCCGGGTGAGCTCCTCGAGTGGGAGCTCGCGCATGTAGCGCCCGTTCATCCAACGCAGCTTCTGCTCGTCGAAGACGGCGGGTGAGCGCGACACGCGCTCGAGCGAGAAGCGCTCGACCAGCTCCTCGGTGGTGAAGAAGGTCGTGCTCGCATCCGCTCCCCAGCCGAGCAAGGCGAGGTAGTTGCGCACCGCCTCGGGCAGGTAGCCCTGCTCGCGCAGCTCCTGCACCGACGCCGCGCCGTGGCGCTTCGAGAGCTTCTTGCCATCCGGTCCGTGCAGCAAGGGCAGGTGCGCGTAGACCGGCGGCTCCGCGCCGAGCGCCTTGATCACCATCAGCTGGCGAGGGGTGTTCGAGAGGTGATCCTCGCCGCGGACTACATGGGTGATCCCCATGTCGCGGTCGTCGACTGCGACGGCGAAGTTGTAGAGCGGAGAGCCGTCCGAGCGCGCGATCACGAAGTCGTCGATCGCCGCGTGCTCGAAGACGATCTCGCCCCGGATCACGTCGTGCACGGTCGTCGTGCCGCCCGCGGGCACTCGCAGGCGCACGGCGCCCTCGTGCTCGTACGCGTGGCCGTTGGCGACCAGACGCGCGATCGCCTCGCGGTGGCGCTCGCCGAGCGCGGCCTGGGAGTGCGGACCCTCGTCCCAGTCGAGCTCGAGCCACTCGAGCGCGTCGAGGATCTGAGCGACGTTCTCGGGCGTCGAGCGCTCGCGGTCGGTGTCCTCGATCCGCAGCACCATCGTGCCGCCCGAGTGGCGCGCGAGGAGCCAGTTGTACAGTGCCGTGCGCGCGCCGCCGATGTGCAGGGCGCCGGTCGGCGAGGGGGCGAAGCGCACCCTCATTCCGCTCTCGGAAGGAGCCACGTCTCGATGCTAGTGGGCGGCCACGTCTCGACCGCGGGAGGGCTCGACAAGGCGTACGCGCGCGGCGTCGAGCTCGGCTGCGACGCGATCCAGGTGTTCAACCAGTCGCCGCGCGCGTGGCGCCCGACGCGGTACTCCGACGCCGACTTCGCGCGGATGCGCGAGCTGCTCGAACGCGGCCCCGTGCGCTCCGTGGCGATCCACGCCGTCTACCTGATCAACTGCGCCTCCGACGACCCAGAGATGCGCGAGAAGTCGCTGACCTCGCTCGTCCACGCGTTGCGGATCGGCGATGGGATCGGCGCCGACGGCGTCGTGCTCCACCCGGGCTCGCGCAAGCAGGAGGACCTAGAGCCGGCGCTCGACCGGATCGGCGAGGCGCTGCGCCACGCCCTTCAGGAGAGTGAGCGCTGCCCGCTGCTGCTCGAGAACACGGCCGGCGCGGGCGGCACGATCGGGCGCACGTTCGCCGAGCTCGGCGCCGTGATCGAGCGCGCGGGCGGCGACGACCGACTCGGGGTATGCCTTGACTGTTGCCACGTGCTCGCGAGCGGCTACGACGTGCGCACCGCCGCCGGCCTGGGCGACGCCGTCGACGAGCTCGAGCGCGAGGTCGGGCTCGAGCGCCTGCGCTGCCTGCACGTGAACGACTCACGCGCCCCGCTCGGCTCGAACCGAGATCGCCACGCACGCCTGCCGGACGGCGAGCTCGGGCGCGAGGGGCTCGCCGCGTTCCTATCCGAGCCGCGCTTCGACGGGCTTCCGGCCCTGCTCGAGGGGGGCGACGGCGCGGGCGCGGATGCCGAGCAGGTGGCGCTGGCGCGCGAGCTGCGCGAGGAGGGGCTCGCGGCGCGGTCACCCGCCTGACGGGCCACGTGCGTTACGGACGGGCCTGCGCCGGGACGGACCGCCGCTGCGCCTTCTCCGTCTCGTAAGGAACCCGCAAGGGGCTCGTAAGCGACGGCCCCTATCCCTCCTCCACAAGCAGCCGGACGAGCCGGCTCGCAAAAAGGAGAGACATGACAGGCAAGCTCCCCATCCACGTCTTGGTCGTCGCCGCGGCGGCGCTCGCGCTGACAGCCAGCTGGGCCCCGGCGGTCGCCCAGACGACCGCGCCCGACTACTCGACGCTGAACCCCGGCGCCCGCAACGAGCCGGCGACCTTGCCCGAGGAGCGCCAGACGCTGAAGAGCGCGATTCGCGTCGACCTGCGCCAGAACTTCGCACGGCTTCCCCTCCACCGGACGAAGGTCGGCGGCAAGACCGCCTGGTACGTGATCACCGAGGTCTCCGATGAGGCGCTCGCCCGCCGCATGGGGCTCAACTTCTCGCCCAGGCTCGCCAACCTGATCACGCCGGACTGCCCGGGCTGCGTGCAGACCGTGCGGTCGAGCCGCATGCTCGGACGCGGCACCGTCAAGCGACCCGGCACGGTCGACTTCAGCCCCGACCGGCTGCTCGTGCCGGGCGCGAACGGCGGCTTCCCGCCTGCCGCGAGCGCCGTTGGCGCGGTGGGAGATCCCCGCTACAGCCCGTTCGTGCGCATCGCCGGCACAGACGTCGTCTACAACGCGCCGATCGTCGCGACCGGCGAGCGCGGCTTCGACATCCGTCGCCACAGCAACACGCACGATCGCCTGTTCGACATCGACGTGCGCAAGCGGACCGTGGACATGAACTTCATCCGCGCGTTCTCGCACGGGCGCGACATCCAGTACCTCTCGTTCGAGAGCTCGAGCGCCGCGCTGGCGGTGTTCGACCGCACAACCTTCACCCCGGTGCTGGGGCTGTCGCCCGCTCCGGACCGCGGCCGCGACCCTGCGACCGCCCGCTCGGTGATCATCGCGTTCGCGAACGGCATGCGTGGGCGCACGAGTCCACCCGGGCAGGGCACCGACCACGTGATCGCCGACGGCTTGAACGCACGGCCGATCGACAAGACCGATCGCACGCTGATCGAGGCACTGCGGGTCGGAGGCGACGCGCACAACGTACTCGACAGCTTCCCGACGCTCCGCGATCCCGCCCAGCGCAACCTCTACAGCCCGATCTGGGACGTCCAGGTCGCGGTCTGGACTCCGCAGGCGGTCGCGGCGGGTCTGAACACGACCCAGACCGACGTCAACCAGATCAGGCAACTGGCGGCGCGGGGACTGATCACCTCCCCCGGCGGTACCCAGCTGCGCTCCGATCGCGCCATCCTGAACTGCCCGGCGCTCGGATTCCTGACCGTGGCGCCCGAGGCCGATCAGGCGCCGGCTCCTCCCGGCCAGCCGTAGGCGCGGCGAGGCCAGGGCCGTCATCCGGCCCTGGCCTCTCCTTAGCTAGTTTGCTATCCTGCTATTAATGAACGGGGATCCCCGGCCGGATCGCCCCGGCCACGCCAAGCCATCCACCTCCGCCCTCTACGTCCGCATCCCCACGCCTGAGGCCGAGAAGCTCGACAGGGCTTCCTTCGAGCTCAAGGCGCCCAAGCAGGATCTCGTCTCAGGGCTCGTGGCGCGTTACGTCGACCCGAGCTCCGAAGCGGGTCTCGCCGCGCTGCGCGAGCTCGGGCTGCGCCAGCGTCCCGGGGCGGACAGCCGCCGCGTCATCGTCGAGACGAGCGACGACTCGCTGACCGTAGGGCGGCACTCGTTTCGGGCCTCCGAGCCGGCCGAGGTGATGACGCTGGAGCAGGTCGCCGAGTTGCTCCAGGTCCCATCCGAGGCGATCGAGGAGCAGGCCGAGGCCGGCAGCCTGCCCGGGCGGCGGATCGGCGGCGAGTGGCGCTTCGGGCGCCGAGCCGTCCTCGACTGGCTCGGCGGCGGCAATGCCGGCGACTCGACGGGGGATGGCGACTGATGCCGCTCGTGCCGATGGTCGTCGAGCAGGACGGGCGCGGCGAGCGGTCCTTCGACATCTACTCGCGCCTGCTACGCGACCGGGTGATCTTCGTCGGCCAGGCGATCGACGACCAGGTGGCCAACCTGATCGTGGCGCAGCTGATCCATGAAGTGCGATGCAGACCACCTGCGTCGGGATCGCGATGTCGATGGGGTCGCTGCTGCTGTGCGCCGGCACCGAGGGCAAGCGGACGGCGCTACCCAACAGCCGGATCCTCATCCACCAGCCCTCAGGCGGCTTCGAGGGCGCGGCGGCGGACATAGAGATCCACGCTCGCGAGGTGCTCGCGATCCGGGAGCGAGTCGACGAGATCTACGCCAAGGCCTTGTGGACCGGACGATCGAGGCGCACTAGAGGCGGTCGCGCAGGTCGATGGCGCGATCGTCGTCCGGCACGTCGAAGAAGCCCGGGTTGACGCACTCGAAGGCCTCGCCGGCGCCGTCGTAGGCCTGCTCGACGGCGACCTCGCAGACCGGCAGCGGGGCAGCGGTCAGGCGCACCCCGCCGTAGCCCTGCCGCGTCCGCTGAGCCTCCTGGAACAGCTCGACGTCGATCTCGACGCGGAAGATCTTGTTGAGGCAGCCCATGTAGCGACGGCCGCTGCGATCCTCGTCGTAGAAGTAGAGGTAACGACAGCCCGCGGCGACGCAACCGGAGGGAAGCACGACCTGGTCGCAGAACGAGCAGCACTGCCGACACTCGTTCTGAATCGGCGTCTGGGAGGGGCTTTCCACCGCTTCAGTGTAGTCCGGACCCCTAGGCTGCGGGCATGGCGATCGGCCTGATCACCGGCAGCGGCACCTACTCCGCCCCCGGGGCGAGGGCGGAGCCTGAGACCGTCGAGACGCGCTTCGGGCAGGCGGCCGTCAGCCGCACGCGGCTCGCGGGGGTGGAAGTGCTGCACGTCTCGCGCCACGAGCGCGGACACCAGCGGCTGTCGAACCACGTGCTCCACCGCGCGAACGTCGCGGCGCTGCTCGAGCTCGGCGCGCAGGGAGTGCTGTCGGTGACGGTCTGCGGGGCGCTCGACCCCGGGCTCGCGCTCGGCTCGCTGGTCGTCTTCGACGACCTGCACTTCCCCTCGAACCGCCTGCCAGACGGCTCGCTGTGCACGCTGCACGACGAGCCGGGCCGGCCAGGCCGCGGCCACTGGATCTTCGAGCGGCCGTTCTCCAAGGAGTTGCGCGCCGCCTTGCTCGCGGGCGCCGCCGAGGCCGGGCTCACCGCCCGTGACGGTGGCTGCTACGGCCACGTAGACGGGCCGCGCTTCAACACGCGCTCGGAGATCGCGGCGCTCGCCGCATGCGGGGTGACCGCCGTCAGCCAGACCGCGGGGCCCGAGACCGTGCTCTGCGGGGAGGCGGAGCTCCCGTATGCGCTGGTCGGCTACGCGACCGACTACGCCAACGGCGTCATGGCGGAGCCGACTCCGGCCGACGAGCTGGGGCGGCTGATCGCGGCGAGCACGGACGCGTTCGCCGCCCTGCTCGCGAGCGCGCTGCCGCGCGCTGCCGAGGCC
>JACCXP010000075.1 GCA_013696905.1 Thermoleophilaceae bacterium | reverse complement strand
ACTCCGGGATCGGCACCCCCGCCACCAGGGCCTCGATAATCGAGCGCCTGATCGACGTCGGCTACCTCGACCGCGAGGGCCGTGCGCTGCTCGCGACCGAGAAGGGCGTGCAGGTGATCGGCCTGCTGGCGGAGCACCCGCTCACCTCACCGGGCCTCACCGGCGACTGGGAGCGGCGGCTGCGGCTGATCGAGCAGGGGACCGACTCGCGCCCGGCCTTCATGTCCGACATCGCCAAGTTCACCAAGGAGACCGTCGAGCAGCTCGACAAGCTCAAGGACGCGAAGATCGAGCGCGCGAACCTCGGTCCGTGCCCCGTCTGCGGCCGCGACGTGATCGAGAACCGCAAGGGCTACTCGTGCTGGTCGAAGGACGATCCGGGCTGCGGCTTCGTGGTCTGGAAGAAGAAGGCGAGCAAGATCCTTCCGGCGTCGGTCACGAAGGAGCTGATGGCGAGCGTCGCGTCCGACCCCGACCACAGCGTCGGTCGCACGGCGAAGCCCGTGACCGGCTTCCGCGGCCGCTCAGGGCGGACCTTCCGCGCAAAGCTGAAGCTCGAGCGCTCGACGGAGGACGGCAAGTGGCGGGTCGACTTCGACGAGGACTGGGCCAAGGAGCCGCCGCCCGAGGCGGCTCCCGAGGGCGAGGCGCCGGCCAACGGCCAGGCGCCCGTGGAGGCTGCCGCAGCCGCTACGCCCGCCGTCGCGACGGCGAAGCCCTCCGGGCCCAACGGCGCCAACGGCACCACGCGCACGAAGCGCGCGAGCAACGGGCGCCGTCCAGCTACGAAGAAGCCCGCCAAGCGCTGACCGCCACGCAGGTCTACGCCGGACGCAGCTCGTCGTGGGGCACATCCGCGAGCAGGCGCTCGAGCCGCGGGGGCCCGCTGTCGTCGAGCAGGGCCAGCGTGCCGGGCCACCATGGGCTCTCACCCGGGTTGGGCGTCAGGAACGCCGGCTGATAGGTCCAGCTGCCGCAGTTGGTGAGCGCGGGGCCGCCGTCCGCGCGCCACTCGTCGCCGTCGTCGCCGGATGTCGGCCCCGCCCGGTGCGTGTGGCCGAAGACGACGTGCTCGGCGTCGATGCCGAGCCGCTCGATGAAGGCGTGCGTCGCGCGCAACGCGGCGCGCCGCAGCTCGGCGCCCGAGAGGTCCGGGCTGAAGGAGCCGAGCCCGGCACGATTGATGGCGGCGAGCGCCCCAGGGACCACGGCCGCGGCCACGACCTGGGCGGCGCGGCGCTTGCCCTCGCCGTTCTCGCCGGTCGTCAGCTTCTCCCACAGGCGCAACGTCGGGCTCGAGCCGAGCGCCTGGCGCCGGGCCGCTCCGGCCGAGCGCGCCACGAGCCGGTCGATCGTCGCGTACACGGGCGCAAGCGCCGCCTCGTAGTCGTCCGGCGTGAAGCGCGTGGCGCTCGGTGCCTCGGACAGCCGCTTGGCGACGCCGACGGCGAGGCACTCGAACGTCGGGACGCTCGCGTGGTAGTCCATGTAGTGACCGTGCGTCGCGTAGACGTCGGGCCGCACCCAGACGCCGGGGTAGGCGAGCACGAGCTCCGTCGATCCAAGCCGGGCCGCGAGTGGACCGAGCGGGTCAGAGGGCGCGGGCGTCATCTGCTGCTCGAGCGCCAGCGGACGAGGTGCGCCTCTCAGGAGGGGCGCGGCGAGGCGGTGGTCGTGGTTTCCGGGCACGAGCACAACCCGGCCGCCGCCGAGCGCGTCGCCGAGCTCCGCGAGCACAGGCGCCGCGGCCTGGACCGCGTCTCCGCGCGAGGACTCGCGCAGCTCGAGCACGTCGCCGAGGATCACGAGCTGGTCGACTCCCTCGAGCGCCGGCAGGAGCCGCTCCAGCACGCGCCGGTTGCGGAGCAGGTCGATCCTCGAGAACGAGCCGAGGTGGAGGTCTGAGAGGATCGCGCTGCGCACGCCCTCATCTTGGCAAGCGCTTCGGCCGGGCACCGCCGCTCTACGCTGAGACACGTGAACAGCCTCTTCTGCCGTCACAACCGCTTCACGGCCGACTGCCCGATCTGCTCGAAGGACACGCTGCTCGACTCCACTCGCGCGGCGGCGACGCCGGCCCGCCGCCTCGCCGCCCCTGGCCGCGCACGGCGCTCCCCCGCCGCGGCGTCGGGC
>JACCXP010000047.1 GCA_013696905.1 Thermoleophilaceae bacterium | reverse complement strand
GCCGAGGGCCTGCTCGGCCACCAGCACGCGAACTCCGGCTGGGGCACCTTCGACGACGACAACATGGTCGGCGCGACCGCGTTCATGGAGACGATCGAGCTCGCGCTCGAGCTGCGGCGAGCGGGCTACGGCGACGACGGCAGGTGGCTCGGCTTCGACCTCTTCCCCTATACGGAGGACCAGGTCGCGGCCGTCCGCCGCAGCGTGTTGCAGTGGCGCTTCATCGACGGCATCGCAGCGAAGATCGATGTCGCCGCCCTGCGCGAGGCGCAGATGCGAAAGGACGCCGTGGCGGCCTACGAGCTGGTCTACGCGGCGCTGGGCGCCGCGTAGCGACCGGCCTCATACCGCCTGCGTTAAGGTGCGCCACCGCGTGGAGCCGGAGCCTGCTTGACAGGCGGTTAACGCGCCGGGGCACGCGCGCCGTGGCGCGCTGTGCCCGGCACCCACACCACTGAAGGAGAAGCGACATGGCGACGTCCCTGGAGGGGAAGGTGGCCCTCGTCACGGGGGCGAGCCGCGGAATCGGCGCGGCGGTAGCGCGGGCGCTCGATGGCGAGGGCGTCAAGCTCGCCCTGGCCTCGCGCAGCGGCGACGATCTCGGCATCGAGGGCGCGGTCGCTCAGCCGTGCGACGTGGGCGACTACGACCAGGTGAAGGCGCTCGTCGACGCGGCCGTGGAGCGCTTCGGGCGCCTCGACATCGTGATCCCCAACGCAGGCATCGGCACGGTCGGCGAGCCTCTGCACGAGCTCCCCATCGAGGACATCGACCGCATGATCGACGTCAACACAAAGGGGACGATCTACGCCGTGCACGCCGCGCTCCCACACCTGATCGACTCGGGCGAGGGCGACGTGGTCTCCGTCGCCTCGGTGGCCGGACTGCGCGGACTGCCGACCGAGTCGGTCTACTGCGCCTCAAAGCACGGTCAGGTCGGTTTCATGCGCTCGCTCGACCACGAGCTGCGCGAGCGGGGCATACGCGTGACCAACGTCTGCCCGGGTGGGGTGGCCACCGACTTCGCGATCCGCGACGGGCACGGGCGCACCGAGGGCGCCCCCGAGCTCGACGAGATGATGTCGGGCGAAGACGTCGCCGAGGCCGTCGTGTTCGTGCTCACGCGGCCGCGCGACCATCGCATCCTGACGATCTCCCTGCGACCGGTCGGCGAGCCGTCTTGGGGGTAGCGTGGGGGATCCTCTCGACGGCGAAGATCAACGATGCGGTGCTCGCGGGGGTGGCCGAGTCCGATCGCGCCGATGTCGTCGCCGTGGCCTCCCGTGACCAGTCGCGGGCCGAGGCGTACGCGCGCGAGAAGGGGATCGAGCGCGCCTACGGCTCCTACGAGGCGCTGCTCGAGGATGCTGACGTCGAGGCCGTCTACATCTCGCTGCCGAATGGCATGCACGCCGAGTGGTCGATCCGGGCGCTCGAGGCGGGCAAGCACGTGCTGTGCGAGAAGCCCTTCTCGCGCCGGTCGGCGGATGTCGAGCGGGCCTTCGACGTCGCCGAGCGCAGCGACCGGCTGCTGATGGAGGCCTTCATGTACCGCCACAATCCGCAGACGCGGCGCCTCAAGCAGCTCGTGGACGAGGGTGCGATCGGGCGGCTTCGCCACGTGCGCACCGCCTTCTCGTTCGCCCTCGACGACCCCGAGGTGAACGTGCGCACGAGCGCCGAGCTCGAGGGCGGGGCGCTGATGGACGTCGGCTGTTACTGCGTCAGCGGCGCGCGCCTGCTCGCCGGCGAGCCCGAGCGCGTGTACGGCGAGCGCGAGACCGGCGACAGCGGCGTCGACCTACGCTTCGCCGCGACGATGCGCTTCCCGGGCGACGTGACGGCCCAGTTCGACTGCGGCATCGTGCTATTCGGCCGCGGCGAGCTCGAGGCCGTCGGCGACGAGGGCTCGCTGTTCGTCGGCGATCCCTGGCATGCCAGGGAGCCGCTGATCGAGCTCCGCCGGGACGACTCGTCCGACCACGTCGAGCACATCGAGACCGGCATCGCCCAGTCCTACCGGCTCGAGATCGAGAACCTCGGCGACGCGATCCGTGGCGAGGCCGAGCCGCTGCTCGGCCGCGCCGACGCGCTTGGGCAGGCACGCACGATCGAGGCTCTCTACCGCTCGGCTGAGGAGGGCAAAGCCGTCTTGCCGTAGCCTGCGCGCACCCGAGACCCGCTGCGCGCGTGCTGCCGTCCGTGGCCGCGCGCGCGGGTCAGACCTCCGTGTCCAGGGCCATCCGGGCCCGCCGAGAAGGAGCGTCTTGCCCTTCTAGACCAGGTAATCGCCCGCCGCGGCGGATCGCTGAGCGATCCTGGACATCTGTTCGAGTCCGGCGCCTCAGAGGGCGCGCGTGGGGGCCTCGGGCGAGCGCTCGCGAGCGCGCCTCAGCATGCCCGCACCGACTATCGCGCCGGCGCACGCGAGCGCCACGAGCGTCTGCAGCAGCGGGCGCTCGAGCGCCCGCGCGACGACGAGCACGACGCACCAGCCGCCGGCGAGCACGGTCGCGCCGCCGTCCCCGAACGGCAGCTGGAAGGGGCGCGCCTCCGCTCGCCGCTCGAGCATCAAAAGCATGGCGCCCGCGACCACGATCTCGCCGGCCTCGACCCACGAGAAGGGACCGAGCGTCGAGACGATCACGCCGATGCTGCCCGCCGCGGTGAGCCGTCGGTCGGGAGCGAGCCGGCGCCACCCCCTCCACACGCCGTCAGAGAGGGCGGCGACCCGCATGCCCGTCCTCCACGCCGTGCCAGAAGCCGATCGACTGCTCGCCCTCCTCCCAGCACAGGTAGACCTCCTGCCCCTCGCGCAGCGAAGGGAAGTCGACGAGGCCGCGCTCGAGGTCGCGCAGCACGACGTCCACCGCCTGCAGCTCGCCGAGCGCCGAGCGCAGCTCCACGAAGCCCTCGGAGACGGTGCGCCCGTGGGCGCCGCCGCCGTTTCCAGGCGCGGCGCCCGTCAGCGCCTCGCGCGCCTCCTCGTCCTCGAGCCGCTCGCGGGCGGCTCGCAGCCGCTTGATGCGCGCGAGCACCCAGTCGAGGGCCGCGTCGGCCTGCTCGACCGTGTAGTGGCGCTCGTGGTTCAGGGCGCGCTCTGCTCGCGCACCACACGCTCGAGCAGCGCCGCGTCGTGGTCGGAGACGGTACGCAGTTGACCCTGGAAGGCGAGCCGCCAGTGTTCGGCCGGCCACTTGCGAGTGTGCTCGAGCTCGCCGGCCAGCTCCTCCGCGCGCACGAAGTCGCCTTCGTCGAGGACCACCACGGGCTCGGTCTCGAAGCGCCATGGATAGTCGTCGGCCTTGCCCGGCTTTCCGGGCCAGATCCTGGTGCGGTCCTCGTACAGCTCGCCGACCACGCGCGTGATCGCCCCGAAGGCCTGCACGCCGGTCACGTAGAAGACGATCAGGTCACCGGGGGCGACCTGCTCGGCCAAGCGGCGCCTGCGCTCCTTCATGCCGGCGACCGGGAAGCCACGCTCGCGGCCGGCCCTGAAGTTCTCGAGCGACCCGGTCAGGATCCACGTTTTCGGCTTTGCAGGCGGCACGGCGGGGGAACAGGCTAGTTGGACGAGGCGAATCAGCATAATCCCCGCCAGACCGTTCGTTCGATCGCGCGAGGAGACCATGGCCAGGAGCACTCCGGACTTCCCAGACTTCCCTGATCTCCCGAAGATGCCGAAGATGCCGGGGGCGGTCGACCGCCGCCGGGTGGCGCTGGCCGTCGCCGGCGTCGTGGCGGCGATCGTCTTCGTCGTTTTCGCCTTCTCGGGCTTCGGCGTCGCCTCGATGGACCCGGGCCAGGTGGGCGTCGTGCGAAACGGCGGCCCGCTCGACGACAAGGACATCCGCCAGATCCTCCAGCCCGCGCAGAGCTTGACCTGGACCGGCTGGCTCTCCTCGGAGCCGCACGCCTACCCGTCGGCGAGCGTGCAGCGCTTCTATACGGTCACCTCGAACCGCGAGGCCGGTGACCGCTCCGGCGTCGACGTCGTGCAGGTGCCCACGCGCGACGGCGTCCAGGTGGGCATCGAGGCGACGCTCTTCTTCAATTTCGTCGGCGAGTCGAACGAGCAGCTTCTGCGCCGGTTCGACACGGTCTTCGGGACGCGAACATTCCCGGTCCGCGAGCGCCCCGGCGAGCGCCTGTCTCCGTGGGAGGGCGACGACGGCTTCGCGGCGATGCTCGACACCGTGCTGCGGCCGGTGATCGACAACGACCTCCGCCAGGAGGTGGGGCAGTTCCGCTGTGCGCAGCTCGTGTCGTCCTGCGCGCT
>JACCXP010000027.1 GCA_013696905.1 Thermoleophilaceae bacterium | reverse complement strand
CCGCTCGGCTGACTAGCCGATGCTGCCCTCCATCTCGAGCTGGATCAGCCGGTTGAGCTCGACCGCGTACTCCATCGGCAGCTCCTTCGTGACGGGCTCGATGAAGCCGTTGACGATCATCGCCGCGGCCTCCTCCTCGGTGAGCCCGCGGCTCTTGAGGTAGAACATCTGCTCGTCGGAGATCTTGCCGACGACGGCCTCGTGGGCGACCGTCACGTGCGGGTTCTGGATCTGGATGTCGGGCCAGGTGTCGGAGCGCGAGTAGGGGTCCATCATCAGCCCGTCGCACTGCACGCGCGACTTCGAGCCCTGTGAGTTGTGGCCCATGCGCACGAGGCCGCGGTAGCCCATCACGCCGCCGTCCATCGAGATCGACTTGGCGAGGATGTTCGACGTGGTGTTCGGCGCGAGGTGCAGCACCTTGGCGCCCGTGTCCTTCCAGACCTTGCCGGAGGCGACACCGACGTTGAGGTGGTCGGCACGCGCGCCCTCGCCGAGCAGGAACGAGCCCGGGTAGAGCATCACGTACTTGGCGCCCATCGAGCCGCCGACCCACTCCACGGTCCCGTGCGCGTCTACGATCGCGCGCTTGGTGTTGAGGTTGTAGACGTCCTTCGACCAGTTCTGGACGGTCGTGTAGCGCGCCTTTGCGCCCTCCTTGACGAAGATCTCGACGACCGCGGAGTGCATCGAGTTGACCGAGTAGGTCTGCGCCGTGCAGCCCTCGATGTAGTTCACCTCGGACCCCTCGTCGGCGATGATCAGCGTGTGCTCGAAGGTGCCCTCGCCGGCGCCCTCCATGCGGAAGTAGGCCTGCAGCGGCAGATCGACCTTGACGCCCTTGGGCACGTACAGGAACGCGCCCCCAGACCAGACCGCGCCGTGGAGCGCCGAGAACTTGTTGTCCTGCGGCGGCACGCACTTGGTCATGAAGTAGGGCTCGACGAGATCGGGGTACTCGGTGATCGCCGTGTCCATCGAGCAGAAGATGATCCCGAGCTTGCGGTACTCCTCCTTGAGCCCCTCGTAGACGGGCTCCTGGCGCCATATGCCGACCACGCCCGCGAGCTGCTCGCGCTCCGCCTGCGGGATCCCGAGCGCCTCGTAGGTGTCCTTCATGTCCTTCGGGACGTCGTCCCAGGAGTCGTAGCGCCCGGCGGTCGGCGGCGAGTAGAGGACGAGGTCGTCGAAGGACAGGCCTGACAGGTCGACGCCCCAGGTCGGGATCGGCTTGCGCATGAAGATCTCATACGACTTGAGCCGCTTCTGGAGCATCCAGTCGGGCTCGCCCTTGATCTTCGACATCTCCTCGACGACCTCGCGCGAGATGCCCTTCTTCGCCACGAGCTGCCCTTGGTCGTCCTCGACGATCGGGCTCGGCGGGGCGATCTTCGTCTTGTCGGTGGCAGCCATTGGCGTCAATTCCTCACTAGTCGGTCGGATATGCCTCAATGGTACCTACGAACGGGGGAGCGGTACACGCTCACAGCCCGGATCGCCTTATTAGGGTACCCTAACGGCCGTCGTCGTTAGGGCACCCTAATAAACGCCGAAGGGGAGGATCTACCGTGACCAGGCACTCGTTGATCGTGATGGCGCTGCTCTCGACCGTGCTGGTCGCCGCCTGCGGGGGGAGCGACCCGCCGACCGGCGGCGGGGCGGATCCCGGCAAGCTCGTCGTCTACTCCGGCCGCGAGGAGGAGCTGATCCAGCCCTTCTTCGACGAGTTCGCCGACAAGACCGGGGTCGAGGTGCAGGTCAAGTACGGCGACACCCCCGACCTCGTGGCGACCGTGCTCGAGGAGGGCGATCGCACGCAGGCGGACGTGTTCGTTGGTCAGGACGCGGCCGGGCTCGACAAGCTGCGCGGGGAGGGCCTGCTCCAGCCCTACGATCGCATCGAGCGCACGCCCGCTGCCTACCGCGCCGCCGACAACAGCTGGACCGGCCTCTCGGGCCGCGTGCGCGTGCTGATCGCAGGCGAGGGCGCGAACCCTCCCGACAGCGTCTTCGACCTCGCGGACCCGCGCTTCAAGGGGGAGATCGCCGCACCCAAGTCGAGCAACGTCTCATTCCGCGACTGGGTCTCGGCGATCCGCCTTGAGCGCGGCGACGCCTTCGCCCGCAGCTACCTCGAAGGCCTCGAGCGCAACGAGCTCGAGGTGCTCGATGGTCACGGCGAGGTGCGCAAGGCCGTGGGCGAGGGCGAGTTCGACATCGGCCTCGTCAATCACTACTACGTCGAGCTGAGCAAGCGCGAGGGAGCCAAGGTGCAGGCCATCTACACCGACCAGGGCGACGGTCAGTTCGGCGTGCCGTTCAACGTCGCGAGCGCGGGCATCACCAAGTCGGCGCAGAACGCGGCCAACGCGCGCAAGTTGATCGACTTCCTGCTCACGCCCGCGGTGCAGCGACGCTTCGCCGCCAACAACTACGAGTACCCGCTGCTCGAGGGGCTCGAGGTGGCGCCGGGCGTGAAGCCGCTCGACGAGCTCGAGTTGACCGACGTGCCGCTGTCGCGGCTCGCCGCGGCCGCCGACGGCACGGACCGCCTGCTCGACCAGGTAGCTCTCGGCAGCTAGATGAGCACACGCAGGCAGCGGGCTGCGCGCGCACGCGAAG
>JACCXP010000023.1 GCA_013696905.1 Thermoleophilaceae bacterium | reverse complement strand
GTGGTCGTCCTGTCGGCGCTCGTGGCGCTCGCCGTCGCGGGCCCACTGCGTGCGCGCGCAGGCGTCGGTGTCGCGCTCGACCAGCGCCGGGACGAGCTCGAGGCCGCGAAGGAGGCCAAGTACCGCGAGATCCGCGATGCGGAGCTCGACTTCCGCATCGGGAAGGTCTCCCCGGGAGATCACCGCGCCACCGATCGCGAGCTGCGCGCCCAGGCCGTCGCCATCCTCGAGCGCCTCGACGCGCTCGAAGGCTCGCGGCGCCCGCCCGCTACCCTGGATCGACCATGACTGCGGTGCTGAGCGGGCTCCAGATCTTCATGTCGGTGATCCTGATCGTGCTCGTGCTGATGCACTCCGGCAAGGACGCCGGCCTGTCCGGCGCCTTCGGCGGCGGCTCGGGCGGTGGGCCCTTCGGCGGCGGCTCGCTCGTGGAGCGCAACCTCAACCGCTGGACGATCGGCTTCGCCATCGCCTGGGTGCTGAACGTCATCCTGCTGTTGAAGCTGGCCTAGCGTCGGAGGTCGGCGCCGGGTCGCCGGGCAACAGCGAGAAGATGTCGTAGTCCCTGCGTTTGCCCTTCAGGTCGCGGTACGAGCGCAGGCGGCCCTCACGCTTGAACCCGGCGGCCGCGGCCACGCGTCGCGAGGAGCGATTCTCGGGGCTTACGAGGATCTCGAGCCGCGCCAGGCCGAGCGCATCGAAGGCCCACGCGGACAACAAGCTCACCGCCCGCCGGGTGATCCCGTGCCCGCGCGCCGGCGCGGCCGCCCAGTAGCCGATCTCTGCGGTCAGGTTGCCCCAGTCGAGCGCCGCCAGTCCGATCGAGCCGAGCAGCTCGTCTTCGCCGGCTCGCACCACCGCCAGGTGAAGCTCGCGCCCGGCCGCGAGCTCCGCTCCCTGGGCCAGGAGGAAGGCGCTCGCGTCGGTCTCCGAATAGGGCGTCGGCACGCGCGTCCAGCGCGCGATCGCCGGATCCTGGCACGCGGCCACGAGCTGTGGCACGTCGGCCGAGCGCCAGGCGCGCAGCCACAGCTCGCGGTCGGCGAGCCGCCAGCTCGGGTCCGTTGTCGCAAGCAGCGAGTCGCGCGCCGCGCTCACGCGGTGAAGCGCACGCTTGCGCAGCGCAGCCCCGGGCACACCACGCCGGTCGCGAAGCGCCGCCCGTAGAACTCGCCTTCGCTCGTCAGCTCGGTGCGCGCGGTCAGCGCCTCGGCTCGCTCGAGAATGCCGAGCACGCTGTCGGTGAGCCTGAGGTCCTCGAGTGGGCGGGTGACCTCGCCGTGCTCGATCAAGGCGGTGCCGTCGCGGGTCACGCCCGTGATCAGCGTCTCTTTCTCGCGCACTGCGTTCGTGTACCAGAGTCGCGTCACGTAGAGGCCGCGCTCGACTGGGCGGCAGAGCTCGGCCTCGTCGCCGGCCCCGCCGCCGACCATCACGAGGTTGGTGGGAGGCGCGCCCCAAGGCGAGCCTCCCGGCGCGAGCGCGTGGCCGGTCGAGGAGGCGCCCCCGCCGGCGAGCGCAGCACTGCGGGTGTCGTGCGTGACCCCGGCCGCCACACCGTCCTGGATCAGGGGCAGCGGACGCTTGGGCACGCCCTCGGCATCGAAGCCGCGCGGCAGCGTGCCGGGGTAGCGGGGGGAGTCCGAGATGTTGATGCTCGGGGCGCTCACGCGGCGACCAAGCCTGCCGTCGAGGGCGCTTCGACCCTCCGCGAAGCCGAGACCGTCGAAGGCGGTGTAGCCGAGCCACGTCAGCAGCTCGCCGACGGCCGCCGCCTCCATCACGACGGGATACTCCCCCGGCGCGAGGCGGGCAGGTGCGCCGGCCATCATCGCCTTGGCGGCGGCGCGCTCCGCGAGGGCGCCCAGGTCGAGCGCCCGGGCCGCCACCGCTGCCGCGCTCGCGTACCCGCTGCGCCCGCCGGGCGCGAAGCACGTGACCTTGCCGAAGGCGTCGGTGACACGCTCCGAGGCGCACAGGCCCGCGGTCGAGGAGATCGCGGTCTCCACCTCGGCTGCGCTCCAGACGCCGTGGGCCTCTACGCCGCGCGCGGCGGCCACGGCGAATGCGGCCTCGAGCGCCGACCCGCCCGCCGCTGGATCGAGGCGAGCCGTGTCCGCGTCGTGGCCGTCGTTCGAGCGCACCGGCGCGGGGAGGGGGAAGCCCGGATAGGCGCCGGTGCCCCCGGCGCGGGCGGCTGCCTGTGCCCGCTCCGCGGCAGCCCTCGCGCAGGCGGCGAGCGCTTCCCGATCGCCGCCGTTGGTCGTGGCCGACCCGATGTGGCCGTCGCGCAGCACCGTCACCTGCACGCTCAGGTCGTCGATCCCCGTCGCCTGCGTGGGTCGCGAGCGCGCGAAGCGGAGCAGCAGCGAGCGTTCGGTCGTGACGGTCGCCTGCGCACCGTCGCATGCGGGCACGCAGCCGAGCGCCTGCTCGGCGAGGTCGAGCATTGGGTGGTCCACTAGCTCAGGCCGATCTCGATGTCGCGAAAGCGCGCGGGCGCGGTTCCGTGCGAGACGCGCATCAGCTGGCCCGGCTCGCCCTTGCCGCAGTTGAGCAGCGACCAGATCCGCCACTCGGACTGCGAGCAGATCGCGTCCAGGCCGCCCCAGAAGGTGGGGGTCACCCCCGCGTAGCTCGGGTTCTTGAGCAGCTGGCCGCGGGCCCCGTCCACGATCTCCCATGCGGCCTCGGTCGCGAACTGGAAGCGGAGGCGGCGCGAGTCGATCGACCACGAGCGGTTGGTCTCCATGTAGATGCCACGCTCGGTGGCGGCGATCAGATCCGCCAGCGTGCCGGCGTCGCCGGGCGCGAGGTTGACGTTGGTCATGCGCACCACCGGCTGGCGGTCGAACCCGCGCGCGCGCATGCAGCCGCTCGAGCGTTCCAGTCCGATCGCGGCGGCCGACTCGCGCGAAGACAGGAAGCCGCGCAGCACCCCGCGCTCGACGAGCGGCGCGGCGGTTGCCGGCACACCCTCGTCGTCCCAGCCGAACGAGCCGAGCGCCTCCGCCGTGGTCGAGTCCGCGCTCACGTTCATCAGCTCGGAGCCGTAGCGCAGTCGGCCCAGGTCCTCGGGCGATACGAACGACGTGCCCGCGTACGAGGCCTCGCCGCCGAGGATCCGGTCGAGCTCGAGCGCGTGGCCGACCGACTCGTGCAGCTGGAGCGCGAGCTGGCCGCCGTCGAGGATCAGCGTGGAGCGCCCGGCCGGGCACGGTGGCGCGCTCAACAGTGCGATCGCCTCCTCGGCGACTCGCGGGGCGGCGCGCTCGAGGTCGAGCTCACGGAAGCGCTCGTAGCCGGCGCGCCAGGCGTTGCCGTCGTGTGAGGCGGGATATGAGCGCACCTGCGACTCCTCGGGCCCGATGGCGGTCGCCGAGATGCCGCCGCCGCAATCGGTGGTCCACTGCTCGCACAGCGCTCCGTCGGTCGAGGCGAACAGCTTGTGCTCGTGCAGCGCGGCGAAGTGCGCGGATACAAGCGCTATCCGTGGATCGCCGCGCATCGCGGCGTCGACGGCGAGCAGTCGCTCGAGCTTCTCCTCGAGCGAGACGGCGAACGGATCCTCCTCGGCGCGCGAGCTCCACTCGCCGCGGCTCGGGGGCTGTGGCGCAAGCGGAACGGTCGCGGCGCGCGGCTGTGCCTCGGCGATTGCGAGCGCACGCGCGAGCGCGTCCTCGGCGCCCGTGCGATCGGTGTGGCGGGTGGCGGCAAAGCCCCACCCGCCGCCGATCCGGACGCGTACTCCGAGCCCTGCCTCCTGGGAGCGCGCGGCGGCGCCGAGCGTCCCGTTGCGGGTCGCGATCTGCTCCTCGGTGGCGCTCACCACTCGCACGTCGGCGTAGTCGGCGCGCGCGCCGGCGGAGTCCATCAGGTTCTCGAGCATGGGCCGCATGGGAGCGGCACCTTACGACGCGGGCCTCCCGGAGGCCGGAGATGTTCGTTCCGGCCCCGAGGAGGCCCGTAGGCAGGTCGTGTGCCCTTAGAGGTTCCGCACGTGGTAGCGGCTCTCGCGAACCGCCTCGGCCAGGGCGTGCCAGAAGCCTCGCCTCTCGCCCTGCGGCGTGGAGTCCGCATGCATGGAGCGAAGGCCGTCCGTGCCGCGCTGGTCGCGCTCGGTGTCCTGGGCTGGCGTCTTGATGGTGGTGGTCATGTGATCCCCTTCTTCGCGAGTGTTGCTTGCACACAGAGAGTTGCAGCAAATCGGCGGTATTCAATGCCGAGCCTGGCGCGGTCGCCCTGAACCTGAGGTTATGGCTTGAGCGGTAATGCGGTCGCCGCCTGGCAGGTACCGACTAGCGTCTCTGCTCGCCGGCGTAGGAGCCCGCCTTGGCCGACATATACGTCACAGGACATCGAAACCCAGACCTCGACTCGGTCGCGTCCGCGATCGGCTACGCCGAGCTCAAGCGGCGCCTCGACCCCGCTAACGACTACGTCGCCGCGCGGCTCGGCGCCGCGAACGCCCAGACCGAGTGGGCGCTCGAGCGCAGCGGCGCCAGGGCGCCGGTGCTGCTGCCGCACGTACACCTGAGGGCGCGCGACGTCATGCATCAGGCCTACACGACCGCGACGCAGGACACGCCGATCCGCGAGGTCGGCCTGACGATGGCGCGCGAGAACGTCGACCTCGTGCCGATCCTCGACGACGCCGGAGTGCTCGTCGGGCTCGTCACCGAGAAGGGGCTGGCGCACCGCTACATCCGCGAGTCCCAGGGCGTCTCCGACTTCAGCGAGCGGCCGGTGAACGTCAGCGCGATCGTCCAGACGGTGCGGGGCGAGCTCGTCGCGGGCGACGATCGCGCCGTCGACGGGCGGCTGTGGGTCGTCTCGATGGAGGCGACGACGATGGGCGCGCTGATGAAGCCAGGCGACATCGTCGTCGTCGGCGATCGCCGCGACGCGCAGCGCCAGGGGATCCAGATCGGCGCAGCACTGCTCGTGCTGAGCAATGGGGTGGTCCCGGACGCCGGGACGCTGGCCCTGGCCGAGGAGCGCGGCACGGCGGTCGTCGTCTCGCCGCTCGACTCCTATGTCACGAGCCGCATGATCCAGCTCTCGGTCCCGTGCCGGACGATCATGACCTCAGATCCGCTGACGGCCGAGCCCGACGATCTCGTCTCGGAGCTCACCCAGCAGGTGCTCGAGGTCTACTACCGGGCGGCGGTCGTGCTGGACGGGGCCCGCGCGCCGATCGGCATGGTCAGCCGCCGCAGCCTGATCAACCCGCGCCGGCGACGCGTGCTGCTCGTGGACCACGCGGAGACGGCTCAGAGCGTGCCAGGGGTGGAGGACGCGGAGATCGTGGAGATCCTCGACCACCACCACATCGGCTCCGTCGAGACGACCGTTCCGGTGACAGCGACCTTCGACCCGATCGGCAGCACCGCGACGCTCGTAGTCGAGCGCTTTCGCCTCAACGGGATGGAACCGATGCCCACCACCGCGACCGCGCTGCTCGCGGCGGTCCTCTCGGACACGGTCATCCTCTCCTCGCCGACCACGACCGACCGCGACCACGCGGTGGTTCGCTATCTCGAGCTGCTGTTGCAGTGCGACGCGACGGAGTTCGGCACCGCGATGTTCGAGGCCTCCTCGGACGTCGCGGACGTGCCGGCGCGAGAGATCATCGACCGCGATGCAAAGGAGTACGAGGTCGGCTCGGACGCGACGATCTGCATCGCCCAGATCGAGACGGTTGGGCAGGTGCTGCTCGAACGCACGAGCGAGCTGCTCGAGGCGCTCGAGGAGCTGCGCCTGAGCCGGGGCTATGCCCTCTTCGCGCTGATGGTCACCGACATCGCGTCCAAGGGCACCCAGCTCCTGGTGGCGGGCAACAGGGCCCCGGTCGAGCGGGCCTTCGCGGTGGAGAGCCTCGACGGCGTGCTCGATCTGCCCGGGGTCATGAGCCGCAAGAAGCAGGTCGCGCCGAAGCTGCTCGCCGCCTACTGACGCGATCGCTCAGGCCGAGTGCTCTAGGTCGAGCAGCCGAGCTTTGGCCTCAGCGCCGCCGCGGTAGGAGCCGATCGCGCCACCTGTGCGCAGTACGCGGTGGCAGGGCACCACGATCGGCAGCGGGTTGGTCGCAAGGGCCGTGCCGGCGGCGCGAACCGCCGCGGGGCGGCCGGCCTGCGTCGCGACTTCCCGATAGGAAGCCGTCCGCCCGTACGGGATCTGCGCGGTCGCGCGCAGGACGTCGCGACGGAAGCCCCGCGTGAGCTGCCAGTCGAGCGGCAGCGCGAAGCTGGTGCGGCGGCCGTCGAAGTACTCGTCGAGTTGGCGGCGGGCCTCGGTGACGCTGCCGCGCGGCGCGCCGAGCACACGCACCGAGATGCGGCGGGCGAGCTCGGCAAGCACCTCGTCCTCGTCCTCGGTGGGCAGCCCGATGCGGACGAGGCCCTCGTGGGTGGCCCCGATCAGGATCGATCCGAGCGGCGAGTCGTGGCGCTCGAACGCGACGTCGACCAGGCCTTCCGCCCCGGCGCGGCTCGCGAGCTCGGCGCGGACGCGCCGCCAGGCGGCCGGGTCGGGGGCCGGACGGCCGCTGAGGACCGCTTCCACTTGCTTCAAGTCACGTTCGGGCATGGTCGGTGTCCTTCCGGAGTCGTTTGAGGCCTTCGAAGACGTTGCGGCGGGCCGCGGGCTCGCTTGTCTCCATGACCTGCGCGATCTCGGCGTAGGTCAGGTCGGCTCGGTAGCGCAGGGTCACGGCTCGGCCTTGCTTGTCCGGCAGGCTCCGGACGTCGTCCCACAGCGCTTCGTCGCGCACGGCCGGATCCTCGCCGACGGCGATCGCTTCGATGTCGTCGGTCGGCTGGTGGAGCCGTGCCGAGGCCCGGTGGGCGTCGATCGCCTTGCGGGCCGCGATCGAGAACAACCACGTACGGATCGCACTCGGGTCATGCACGTCCCGATACGCCCGCAGCGCCGCCAGCATCGTCTCCTGGAAGCAGTCCTCGGACCGCTCGTGCCCCACCCGCGCCGCGCAGAAGCGCAGCAGCGCCGGGCCGTGGTCTTCTACGACGCGCGCGAAGGGCGGCAGCCCGAGAGGGTGGCGGGTGGTCGTGGCGATCGATCGTGTGCGCGCTTGCATACCTACGTAAGACGGCCATCTCGGCCGCGTCGTGAGATCGCCGAGTGGCGATTCCACGCTCGCCGGCTGCCGGCTACGCGTCGCGTGGTGAGAGCTCCCCGGTGAGGTAGCGCTGGAGCGTGGGTGCGAGGGCGCTCGCGAGCGTGTCGTGATTGGCCGAGGCGAGCGGCTCGATGCGCAAGACGTAGCGCCCCATGGCGACGCCCAGGAGCTGAGCGCCGACGAGCGTCGCGCGCAACTCGGCGCGTGGGTCGTCGAGGGCACCGGCGAGGCGGGCGAGCATCTCCTGCCCGGCGAACTCCCGCAGCATCGTCGCGGCCTCATCGTGGCTCGCGGCCGAGCGCACGAGCCCCACCAACGGTGCGCCCGCCGCGGGGTCGTCCCAGATGCGAAGGAAGGCGCGCGCGAGTCGCTCGCCCAGGTCCTCGACTCCGTCGGTCAGCACGCCGGCGAGCACGTCGGCGGGGTTCACCGGGAGCGCCATCGCGGCGGCGAAGAGGGACGTCTTGGTCCCGAAGAAGTAGTGCACGAGCGCGGCGTCGACCCGCGCGTCGACGGCGACCGCGCGCACGGTCGTGCCGACATAGCCATGGCGGGCGAAGCGCGCCCGCGCCGCCTCGAGGATGTCGTTCCGGCTGGTCGAGCGGCCGGCTCGCCGGCCCGGCCCCATGGAGGTGTCGGAAGAGTTTTTCATCCGTTGTTGAAATCTAGCGCCCGAGCTATTAGGGTGCTATTCACCAGGCAATGAATAGAGGAGGGTCGATGACTAGCGCGCCCACTCGAGACGCCGGCGTCCAGACCGAGGCAGTCACGTGCTGCATCGCGGGGTGCGGACCGGCGGGGGCGATGCTCGGCCTCCTGCTCGCCCGCGCCGGCGTCGACGTCCTGGTGCTCGAGAAGCACGACGACTTCTTCCGCGACTTCCGTGGCGACACGATCCACCCCTCCACGATCGAGGTCATCGAGGAGCTTGGACTGCTCGACGCGTTCTCGGCGATCCCGCAACAGCGGATCGACCGGCTCGAGGCCGTGTTCGACTCCGCGACCGCCGTGCTGGCCGACTTCCGCGAGCTCGCAGTCAAGCACCCCTACATCGCCTTCGTGCCGCAGTGGGACTTCCTCGACTTCGTGACCGACGAGGCCAAGAAGTACCCCGGCTTCAGGCTTCTCATGGGCGCCGAGGTGCTCGGCGTGACGCGCCGCGGCCGACGTGTGACGGGCCTGCGCTATCGCGGACCGGATGGACCGCGCGAGGTCGCCGCGACGCTCACGGTCGCTACCGACGGTCGCGACTCTGACGTCAGGCGCGCCGTCGGGCTGACACCGGTCGGCTACGGGGCGCCGATGGACATCCTTTGGTTTCGGATCTCCCGTCGCTCGTCGGACCGCAAGGGACTGTTCGGGCGGATCTCGAGCGGGCGCTTCGTGGCGATGATCGACCGGGGCGACTACTGGCAGGCCGCGTTCGCCATCCCCAAGGGCTCGGACGCCGAGCTGCGACGGCAGGACGTCGAGATCCTGCGCGACTCACTGGCCAAGCTGATGCCATTCCTCGGCGACCGCGTGGGCGAGCTTCGGAGCTGGGCAGACGTCAAGTCACTCGAGGTACAGGTGAATCGGCTGAGGCGCTGGTACCTGCCGGGCCTGCTGCTGATCGGCGACGCGGCGCACGCCATGTCGCCCGTCGGCGGAATCGGCATAAACCTCGCGATCCAGGACGCTGTGGCGGCGGCGAACCTGCTCGCCGAGCCGCTGGGCGCGGGAGCGGTCTCGGAACGAGACCTGCGGCGGGTGCAGTGGCGCCGCTGGCTGCCGACAGTCGTGACTCAAGGCTTTCAGCGCATCGTCCAGGCCCGTTTGCTCGGGCCCGTGCTCCAGGGACGGGCTGTCGACCCGACTTCGAGTCCGCTCCGCCGGCTCGCCCGGCTCGGCTTCGTGCGGCGGCTGCCGGCCCGCCTGGTCGGCGTGGGCGTGCTGCCAGAGCACGTCCGCACGCCGAAGGCGATGGAGCCAGCGGGTCAGCCCACCTTCGACGGAAGGCCGTGGCGGGCGACCGAGCGGTCGTAGTTGAGCTGCAGCAGCACGATCGCGTCGCGGACGTCGTCGTCCGTCTCGATCCTGCGGGCCGCGTAGCCCGGCTTGCCGGGGAAGACCGGGTGGTAGTCGATCCGGCCCTGCTCGTAGAGCTCGTGCCATACGGCCTTCGGAAAGCCGGTATGGAGGACGTGGTCCCCGTGCAGGTGGCCGATCTCCCGCCGCCCCAGCCTGAAGGCGAACTCTCCGCGCGCGCCCGTTCCCGCCTCGACGCCCGGCCAGGACGTGACCTCCTCGGTGATCTGCTCACTCGCTGTCTGCGTCCTCGTCATGGGTGCCTCCTCGGGGCTTGATGGGTGACCGCGAGCCCGACCGTACAACTTCAAGTTGGCTTCAAGTCAAGCCCCAATCGCCGTCACGGGGAACTGGCGCGCACAACTGGGCCGAGGCGGCGCTCGAGCGCGGCGACAAGGTCGCAGCCACTGCCCGCAACGCCGACAGCGTGGCCGACCTTGCTGAGAAGTACGGCGAGGAGGACGCGCTGCCTGTCGCGCTCGACGTGACCGACAGGAGGGCCGTGTACGACGCGGTCGCGCATGCTCACGAGGCCGCCTCGACGTGGTCGTCAACAACGCCGGCTACGGGCTGTTCGGATCGATCGAGGAGGTCAGCGAGGAGCAGGTGCGCGCGCAGATCGAGACGAACCTCTTCGGCGCGCTGTGGGTGACCGTCGAGATCACCGACGACCGCGGCCACGGCTCCGACTCGTAAGCCTGCCGCACGACAAGCTCGCGGCCGCTGACCACCGCAGCGCACGCGCGGCGTCCTGACCGCCTCCGAAACCACGAGACCCTGAGGCCGCGAGCCGTCTGCTTCGCACCGGCGCTCACCACTCGAGCGCGATCGGTTCGCGCCCCGAACGCGAAAGCGAGCCTCCGCGTGCGAAGAGGACTTCTCCGCGTCGTGATGCAACGGATAGCGGGTCCGCTGTTGCTTACGTGGAATGGGGCTAGGTGTCTGTCAATGCGTCACACCGGCGCGTGCGAGCACCCTTCGGAGGGCGGTGCCCGTCTTGGCGGCGGCGGGTAGGTCGTTGTCAGCCACCTTCCCACGGAGCTCCTCGAGCTGGGTGTCGATGCGGGTGACGGCCACGCTGTCGGTGGTGCGTGCGATCCGGTCCCGAATCCATTCCAGGGTGGCGACGTCGCCGCTGACCGCCGCGCGGTTGCGTGCCGCCGCGTCCACGCCGACCTGGCGGGTCCAGAGGTCGAAGCGGGCGCGGTCGATCTCGGCCTGCGGCTGGTAACGCAGCTGGAGGTCGAGGGCGGATTGGGTCACGTCGAGGGCTGCGTTGCGAGTCCTGCCTCGGTTGTGGGCCTTGGCTGCTCGCGTGAGGACCTTGAGCGCGCGGCTTGTCGGAGCGACGAGCCTGCGCGGTACGCCGTCTGCCCGATGCGCCTTCCACGCCGCTTTCATTT
>JACCXP010000408.1 GCA_013696905.1 Thermoleophilaceae bacterium | reverse complement strand
GGGCAGCGGTGATGGCGCTCGGGCCGAGCGCGGCCGGCGTCGGGCAGCTCGGGCGGCGCCTGACCGTCGCCTCGAGCCACATCGTGATGACGGAGCCCGTGCCCGACGTGCTCGACTCGGTCGGCTGGACCGGCGGCGAGTCGATCACCGACGCGCGCGCCTACGTGCACTACCTGCGCACGACCCCCGACGGGCGAATCGCGTTCGGCTGGGGTGGCGGGCGGATGGCCTTCGGGGCGCGCGTCGGTGGACGGATCGAGGTCGATCCCGCCGTCGCCGCGGAGATCCGCCGGCACCTCGTGCGCTTCTTCCCGGCCCTCGAGGGACGGCGCGTGACCCACGCCTGGGGAGGCCCGATCGACATCTCGCCGGCGCACCTGCCGGCGTTCGGGACGCTCGCCGGAGGCCGCGCGCACTACGGCTTCGGCTACACCGGCAACGGCGTCGGCCCGGCGTACCTCGGCGGGCGGATCCTGGCCTCGCTCGCGCTCGACAGCCGCGACGAGCTCACCCGCCTCGCGCTCGTCGAGCCAGCTTCGGCCCCCGTGCCGCCGGAGCCGCTGCGCTGGATCGGCGGCAACCTGATCCGCTCCGCCTTCCTGCGCAAGGAGGCGATCGAGGAGCGCGGCGGGCGCGCGGGCGCCGCGACGGAGCTCGTGGCCGGGATCCCGGCAAGGCTAGGCGTGCACGTCGGACGCTAGGTCGCGGCCGTCCGGTGGCGGCGCAGGACGTGCGCGTCGCCGCGGCGCACCGTCACCTTCTCGGCGTCGAGGTGCTCGAGCACGGCCTGCGCGTACTTGCGCGAGAGCCCGATCTCGTCGCGCACGCCGGCGATCGTCGCCTCGCCGTCGCGCTGGCAGATCGCGACCACCTGTGCCTCGAGCTGCGCCAGTGGCTCCGGATGGAAGTGCAGGTTGCGCGCCACGCGCACCGCCTGGCCGGCGCCCGAGAGCTGCGCGAAGCGAGCGCTCACGTCGGCGGGGGCGAGCCCGGCGGCCTGCGCCAGATCGGCGTCGTTGCGCGGGCGCACGCCGTCCGAGCGCAGCAGCGCCGCGAGGCGCAGGGCAAGGTCGTCGAGCGACTCGGGCTCGGACGACTCGGCCGCGGGATCAGCCGCCGGCGCGGGCTCGACCCAATCGCCGCGCTCGAGCGCGGCGAGGCGCTCCACGACGCTCGCGTCGGGACCGTGCTTTCGTGGCCGCGGGTCGATCACGATGCCGCCGCCGATCGTGTCCGGCGGGGCCAGCCTGCGCAGGATCAGTCGATCGCCCTCGACCGCCACGAGCGGCGCCTCGAGCCGAAGCTGGGCGTAGGAGCGCTGCTCGCCGCGCAGCTGCGCTCCCTCGAGCGGCACGACCCGGGCCGGGGCCTCGCGCGTGCCGTGGTGCACGTGGATCCGCGTGCCGCGCGCGAGCAGCTCGGCGCCGGCCTCGAGCGAGGCCGCCACGTCGAGCAGGTAGGTCGGCTCGATCGTGGTGCCGGCGTGCGCCACCACGTCGCCGCGCCCGAGCTCACGCCAGCTCGGGCCGACCAGGTTGAGCGCGACCCGCTGCCCCGCACGCGCGCGCTCGACGCCCTCGTCGTGCACCTGCACGGAGCGCACGCGCGCCTGCACGCCGCGCGGGAGCACGGTGACCGCGTCGCCCGCCGCGAGCTCCCCCGCCCACAGCGTGCCGGTGACCACCGTGCCGATCCCCTTGAGCGTGAACGAGCGATCGACGTGCAGGCGAGTCGGCCGGCCGTCGTCTCGCTGCGCCCGGCCGCCGAGCCGCGCCGCCACGCGCTCGAGCGCGCCCAGCAGCTCATCGAGGCCCGTGCGCTGAAGCGCCGACACGGCCACGATCTCGACGCCCGGCGCATGCTCGGCGACCTCCTCGGCCGCGAGCTGCGGCTCGCCGACGTCGGCCTTGGTGATCGCGACCACGCCGTCGGAGACGCCGAGCTGGCGCAGCACGGCCAGGTGCTCGCGCGTCTGTGGCATGACCCCGTCGTCGGCCGCGACGCAGAGCAGGAAGACGTCGATGCCCGAGGCGCCGGCCACCATCGTGCGCACGAAGCGCTCGTGCCCGGGCACGTCGATCACCGACAGCTGGCGCCCGCTCGGCAGCACGAGCGGGGCGTAGCCGAGCTCGATCGAGATGCCGCGCGACCTCTCCTCGGGCAGGCGGTCGGTGTTCTTGCCGGTCAGCGCGTCGATCAACGCCGTCTTGCCGTGGTCGATGTGGCCGGCGGTGCCGAGCGTGAGCGGGGCGACGTCGGCCATCAAGCCTCCTTCACCCCCGCTGCGCGATACGACAACGATCTTGACTCCCAGGCAACTTTCGTTGTCGTAGCGCGTAGCGCATCAAGAGGAAGGGTCCTGGGCAGAGCTACGAGAGTGCGGCGATCACGGCCCGCGCAGCCGCATTGGCGCCGTCGTCGTCGAGCGTGCGCGGGTCGAGTAGCAGCCGCCCTTCGCGCGCACGCGCGACGAGCGGCCGGTCACCGGCGCGCAGGCGCATGGTCAGCCGGTCGACGCCGATCCCACCCGGCTCGACCGCGCACACGGGACCCTCGAGCTCGAGCAGCGGGAGTGCGCCGCCGCCGACCTTGGCGGAGGCCCGGATCACACGCGCCTCGATACCGGCCCGAGACAGCGCGCCACGCATCGCCTCTGCCCGGCCTGAGAGCGCGTCCTCGCTTGCGCCAAGCATCGCCAGCACCGGCACGTCGCGAAGCGCTCGAGCGGGGTCGCGGTAGAGGCGCAGCGTCGCCTCGAGCGCCGCCAGTGAGAGCTTGTCGATGCGCAGGGCGCGGGCGAGCGGGTGGCGACGGCAGCGCTCGATGGCTTCCGGCGCCCCCACCATCAGGCCGGCCTGCGGCCCTCCCAGGAGCTTGTCGCCGGAGAAGCAGACCACGCTCGCCCCGGCCGCGACCGAGCGGCGCACTGGCGGCTCGTCGGCCAGCTCGGGCACCCGCTCGGCGAGCGCGCCCGAGCCGATGTCGTCGATCACCGGCACGCCGGCCGAGCCGGCCAGCTCGCAGAGCGCCTCGACCTCGACGTCCTCGACGAACCCGACGGTCCTGAAGTTCGAGGGATGGGCGCGCAGGAACGCGCCGGTGTCGGGGCCGAGCGCACGCTCGTAGTCGGACAGGCGCGTGCGGTTGGTCGTGCCGACCTCACGTAGCCGAGCGCCGGACTGGCCGACGACGTCGGGCACACGGAAGGAGCCGCCGATCTCGATCAGCTGGCCGCGCGAGACCACGACCTCGCGGCCGGCCGCGAGC
>JACCXP010000326.1 GCA_013696905.1 Thermoleophilaceae bacterium | reverse complement strand
CGCCCCAGGGCAAGACCCACGGCAAAGTCGAGCAGAAGCTGACCTCTGACACGAAGATCAAGCGCTACGAGGTCAAGGCCTCGAAGCACGATCCGAAGTTCCTCGTCAAGAGCGACAAGTCGGGCAGCGAGGCCGCTCACAAGGCCGAAGCGCTCGACAAGAAGTAGCGGCACGACGCGACCGCGACGACCGGTGAGGACCAGGACCGGGTAGGGCCTCTCCGTCATGGCCGCGGCCGACATCGCAAACGCGCATTTGCAGCTACGCGAGCGACCGGACTCGAACCGGCGACCTCCGGCGTGACAGGCCGCCCGAGGCAGTTCCTGTTGGGGTTTCCGAAGGGGGCAACACCCAGTCTGTGAGCGGCTTTGCGGCGTCCTGAGCGGCTCGGCGAGCCAACGCCGATTCGGGCGGTTTTCGCTCGGGTGGGCGCTGCGTGGGCGCTGACTTCCACCCTCCCGGACCCCGCGTCCCCCCCTTACCCAGCCCTCAAGCGGGCGGAGCTACGCCGTTCCCTCGGATGCGACGTTCCGTCACTGGCGCTCGGCCAGATCGTCCACGTCCAGAGCTTCCGAGAGCTCGCCGATGCGCTCACGGCGGCCAGGACCTGGCCCCGGGGGGCCGGCGCGACAGCCGACGCCCGCTGGGCGACGCGTTGACAGCGGGAGGATTGTCAACCTAAGGTTGACGCCGTGAAGCGAGAGGCTCCAAGACGGGGCGAGCTGGTCGGCGTTGTCGAGGCGAGGATGCCGTGCGGCACGCCCCTCGAGCGCCTGACCGCGGCCGTGTCCCTCGCTGACGAGCTCAACGAGCTCGGTGACGAGCTGATGGGCCACTTCGTTGCCACCGCGCGTGAGGCGGGATTCTCGTGGTCTGAGATCGGCAGCAAGCTTGGGGTCAGCAAGCAGGCGGCCCAAAAACGCTTCATGGCCCCGGCTGGAGGCGCGGGGCCGTTCGAGCGCTTCTCCCCACGCGCCCGGGGAGTGCTCGACGCCGCGCAGCAGGAGGCGCTGCAGCTCAGGCACGGCTACCTCGGGACGGAGCATCTGCTGCTCGGGCTGCTCGCCGTCTCCGACGGGCCCGCCGCAGAGATCCTGGACCGCCTGGATGTCTCGGCGGTGGCCGTTCGCGGCGGCGTCGAGCGAATCGTCGGCGCAGGAAGCGATCCGGTGGTCCCCCCGCTGGCGCTGTCTCGGCGGACGAAGAAGGTCCTCGAGCTCTCGCTTCGTGAAGCCAAGGCCCTCGCTCACAGCCACATCGGCACGGAGCACCTCCTGCTCGCCCTGGTTCGCGAGGGCGAAGGCGTCGCCGCCCAGATCCTGACTGAGCTGGGCCTGAGCGCTGCCCGCGTCCGACAGGAGGTCAGCGACCAGCTCGGGGAAGTCTCGATCCCTGACGGGCTGGGTCGGTCGCGAGGTCGTCGCCGACGGCTGCCTTTCGGCAGGCGGAGCGGCTGAGGGCGCGCGACCAAGCGGGGGGCGGCGCGTCTGCCCGGGGATCGCCACCGGGAAGCACGCGAGTGGTGTGTGGGGCTACGGCGCGAGGACGGCCGCGCAGCGGCCGCCCGCAGCGCCGCGGCGGTCGAAGGCCGCCCTTGAAGTTGTAGAGAAACTCCTCACCACCCTCCTGTCCCTTGAAGGGCTACCCGTGTACCGCGGCAGCGTGTCGGAACGTCGTCCTCGCCTCTGCGGATCTGGCGGTCGACCCAACGGACGTACTCGCCGGCGGCGGACGCGGCCCGTTACGCCCGCCGGGGCGGCACCGGCTGTGGTAGAGCTACGCCGACCGAGGTACGCACCATGAGGGACAGCACGGGAGCCGGGGCGGAGGACGAGGGGAATGACCAAGTGAGCGAGAGCGATGGCGGAGAAACAACGGAGAAACGAACCTCCCGAGCGCGAGCGCGGTAGCCCTCGCGCCGTTCGAGGCATGGTCGGAGTGGCTCGGCAACGCCATGGGCACCATGTCCGCGACCCCGGGCGAGACCGTGCCCCGGCCGGCGATCCCCGGGATCTCCCCCGGCGGGGTGCCGCGGGTGCCCGACGGCGGCACGGCCGGGGACCCGCTGATGTCGGCCATGGTAAAGCTGTCGGACGCAAACCCCATGAGCAACATCGTGCCGATTAACTGGACGGAGATGTCACGCGCGCTGCAGACCCTAGGCGTTAAGCGGACCGGCCGAGCTTGCTCTCGGTGACCCGCAGGACGCTGATGCGCGCCTTGTGGGCGCGCTCGTAAGCGTCGACCTCGGCGATCTCGTCGACCGACAGGCTTCCAAGGCGCGCGACCACCACGCCGGCGTTCAGCCCGTCGTAGCCCGCGATCGAAAGGTCGGACTCGGAGGCGTCGGCCTGGCGCGCCTGCTCGGTCGCCTCGCCGGCACGGCCCTGCGCCCGTTGCACGGTCTCCGCGGCGCCGGTGGTCGAGGGGTCATAGGAGCGCTCGCCGTGAATCTCTGAGCGCACGACCGCCTCGGTCAGCGTCGGGATCTGCTGCCTCAGCAGATCGAGCATCCGCTCCTCGTCGCCCCGGATCGCGGCGGCCAGGGCGGCCGTCTCGCCGTCACCGACGGCGCGTGCAAGCACCTCGAGCGCCTCGTAGGTGGCGATCTCGAGCGCCTCGGTCGCGCACTCGTCCTTGGCGTTCTTCAGGATCTTCTCCTCCGGCGAGAAGCCACGCGCGAGGTCGACCGGCCCCTTGGCCAGCACCAGCGCCTGCTCCGTCATGCTCTGCGCCAGCCCGAGCACGGAGTGCCACGGAGAGCGGCTCGGGCCGAGCTCACGCAGCCGCGCTTGTAGCCGGCGCGCGTGGTCGTTGGTCTCGCCGAGGTGGCGGTCGAGCCCGGAGCGGTACTCGCCGCGCGGTGTCATCGCGATGTGGGCGCGCAGCCTCAACGCCAGCGCGAGCTCGGAGGCGCGCGCCTCATTCAGGTACTGGACGACCTTCTGCTCGGACTTGCTCACTGCGCTCCCTCTGCCCGCTTGCGCGTCCTCGTAGTGTGACGACTTGGCCGAGGCGCGTCGGCCTCGGCCGGCACCAGCCGCTGTCCGGTACGCGTCGCGCCCTGGGCTTCGCCAGACGGCGGGCGTGCCGCCCTGGCTCACACAGCCGAGCAGACAGCTCGGGTCAGCCGTCCGCGTCCGCTCCGCTAACCCTGTCTCGCAAGACGACTCGCCAACCGGCCGACCGCGAGCGGCGCGACAGCCGACCCCACCGTCCAGAGAGTCCTCCCTCGCCATGACAGGCGCTCGAACCGACCCCTGAGTCCTCCGACGTAAGGCACGAGCAGCAAGAGGGCTGTCGTGGCGGCCTCGATCCCCTCCTCGGCGTGCGGCGACAGGCTCACGACAGCCAGGCTAATCGCCAGGGCAAATACAGGCGATCTGCGCCCGCTCGGGCGGGCCCTGGCGGACGCCGCCTCCTCGGTCGGTTGAGGTGCATGCGACCGCCTGCTTGTAAGCGCGCGAAACCGCTTCAGCGGCTGCGCAGCTCCCGCGATAGGGCGGCGAGCGTCTTGGCCACGTACATCACGGACAGCGCGAAGAACAGCGCACCGATCAGCGCGCGGACCTGCTCCTCGGTCAAGGCCGTGCGCTGGGCGATAGGTGGGGCAGCGCGGTCGCCAACCTTCTCTCGCCAACCCTTCAGCCCTGCCTGCCCGAGTCGAGTCACGTCCAGCATTTGGTCCTCCAGAAACGGTCGACGCCGATGCACTGCCAGGCGGCAACGAACGGTATCGACTCGACGCGGGCATACCCGCACCCGTGAGCCCGTCGCCGGCAGGAAGTAACGGGACTCGCAAAGGAGCGACCCCGGCGCACACCTGCCGACCCGCGCCACCCCCTCCTCGCGCGGTATGGGAACCCACGAGGCTGAGGGCTGCCAGGGCTTCGGTCGTACGAGCTGCACGAGATGAACAAGGTCGTGGTCACCCGGCGATGTTCGTTGCCGCCCTGGCCGGGCTCGAGCTACTCGAGCGCCTGGACTTCCCCGAACCGTGGCGCGGCGAGGCGGGGTGCTCGCGGCGCTCGCGATGATCGACGGCCTCGACCGCGAGATCGCGCAGATCGATCGCGAGCTCAAGGCGCTCAGCGCCGATCACCGGTACATCCCGTTGCTTCAGAGCGTGCCAGGCATCGCGTGGGTGCTGGGCTACACGATCGCTGCCGAGATCGGCGACATCCACCGCGTCGCCTCACCGAAGAAGCTCACGGGCTACACCGGCTTATGCCCGCGCGTCGACCGGTCGGGCAGCAGCCACCGCCGCGGCCAACTCTCGCACGCCGGTCGAAGTACCCGCGCTGGGCGCTGATGGAAGCCGCCACCCACGCCTGCCGCCACCCCGCTCTACCGCGACCGCTACCAGCGAACAAGCAGCGCCTCGGCAAGCAGCGCGGCGCCAAGGTCGCCCAGGTCGACGTCGCCCGCTGCCTGGCCGAGGCGATCTAACACATGCTCACCCACAACCAACCCTCCGCTCCGGCAGGCGCCACGCTGGCTCTGGCCGCATATACGGCCCTCATTGAGATGCGCCACCGGAGCGAGGCACCCATAGAACCTGGTCCTCCCCCGAGGAGGCGATAGAGAGTTGCGTCCAGCTCGCCATCAACGAACCTGCCGAGGCCCATGACCGCTCACCCGACCGACTTGACAACCCACCCTTCTTCAT
>JACCXP010000313.1 GCA_013696905.1 Thermoleophilaceae bacterium | reverse complement strand
CCGCGACGGCGCGATCAAGGTTGCGTCCGGTCCCAAGCCGAAGCTCTCCGGCGAGGCCGTCGCGCGCGTGCCCGGCCTGCGCGGGGTCACGAAGCTCGCCGAGGCGATCGCCGTCATACCGCTCGTCAAGCGCGACCTGCCCGAGGCTAAGCTGCCGATGCAGGACGTCGGCACGCTTGGCGCGATGACGGCGGCCGCCCTCGCCGGGCGCGCGCTGCGCCTCGGTGGCCCGCGCAGCGTGGTGCGCGAGGTGGCCGTCGCCGGCGTCTCGCTTGCCCCGGCGCTGTTTGCCCTGCGCGGGGGCGACCTCGCCTCGTATCACGGCGTCGAGCATAAGGCGATCGCGGGCTATGAGCAGGACAAGGGGACTGCTGACACGACCAAGGAGCACGACCGCTGCGGCTCCCACCTCGTCGCCCCGATGCTCGCGACCGCGGCGGCGGGCAACGTCGCCGTGCGCCGCGCCGGAATCGGCGGCCCCGCGGCCGAGGGGATGGTCGCGCTCGGAAGCGTCGCTGTCGCCATCGAGATCTTCGGCTGGTGCGAGCGCCACTCGCAGACGGCGCTCGCGCGCGCTCTCCGGCGCCCCGGTCACGAGATCCAGCGCATGGTCGGCACGCGCGAGCCGAACGAGGATCAGATCGAGGTCGGCGACGCGGCGCTCGCCGAGATCCTGCGCGCGGAGGGCGTGGCCTCGGCGCAGCTCGAGCCGCCCGGCGCTTAACATCCTGCGATGGCAGCGTCGATCGCCCGCCGCGAGCGCCTCGACCCGGCCGTCTTCCGGCTGCCGGTCGAGCGCATCCGCGAGGGCTACTACACCGACGCCTACTTCAACCTCTCGAAGGAGCTGCTCGAGGCCGAGGGCCGCCATCCCGCGGTGACGATGCAGGTCTTCCAGCGCCGCGAGTCCGTGCTCGGGGGGATCGACGAGGCGATCGCCGTGCTCAAGCAGTGCGCCGGTCGCGCCGGCGCCGAGGGCTGGGAGCCGGGCTTCGAGCGGCTCTCCGTCCACGCCCTCCACGAGGGCGACGAGGTCTCGCCGTTCGAGACGGTGATGACGATCGAGGGCGACTACTCGCTGTTCGCCCACCTGGAGACCGTCTATCTCGGCTGCCTCGCGCGGCGCACGCTCGTGATGTCGAACGTGCGCGAGGTGGTGGAGGCCGCCGGCGACAAGCCGATCCTGTTCTTCCCCGCGCGCCACGACCACTGGCTCGTGCAGACGGGTGACGGCTGGGCGGCGCACGTCGCCGGAGCGATCGGCGTATCGACCGACGCCCAGGCGTCGTGGTGGGGCGGGCGCGGCGTCGGCACCGTGCCGCACGCGCTGATCGCCGCCTACGGGGGCGACACGGTCGCCGCGGCCGATGCCTTCACCCGCCGCTTCGGAGACGACACGAACGTCGTCGTGCTGGTCGACTTCGAGAACGACTCCGTGCGCACTGCGCTCGAGGTCGCCGATGCCCTCGGCGACAGGCTCTGGGGCGTGCGCCTCGACACCTCGGACCGCCTCGTCGACCGCGCTCTGTGGCACGAGATGGGCGACTTCAAGCCGACCGGGGTCAACCCCGTGCTCGTCAACCGCGTGCGCGCCGCGCTCGACGCCGCCGGGCACGAGCGGGTGCGGATCGTGGTCTCGGGCGGCTTTGACGCCGAGCGCATCGGCCAGTTCGAGGCGCTCGGGGCGCCCGTCGACTCCTACGGCGTCGGCTCCTCGCTGCTGCGCGGCCAGAACGACTTCACGGCCGACGTCGTGCGCGCCGACGGCCGCGACTGCGCCAAGGTCGGGCGCTCCTACAGGCCGAACCCGCGCCTGCTGCCGGTCGACTGACCGCCGCGGGCTTCGCTAGACCGCGGTCGGCACCCGCGCCGGCGATCACAGCGCTCGTTCACGAGCCCGCCGCTGGAGCGCGCGTAGCGTCGACGGCGATGGGCGTGGAGCAGGGGTCGCACACGGTCCCACCGGGTCGATCAGCCTGTCGGGTAGGAGCTCGATACGTCCGGTGTCATCCGCCATGTGCACACACAGTTACACGTACCGCTGCAGGTGGCTAACGTCGCTTGCCTTTGCGGCCGATGCATACGCAGCATGCCGCTTCCGCTCGCCGTCTCACTCGACAGCGTCGAGTCGTTCGCGCTCACCTGGCTGCCGATCGTCTTCATGGGACTGATCGTGCTGCTGATCGGCGTGACGCTGCGGCACATGCCGCGCACGAAGCCGCAGGAGATCAAGCCGGAGTCCTCGGAGTCGATCGAGTGGGGCGATGTCGCGGGCGTCGAGGAGGCAAAGGACGAACTGCGCGAGGTGGTCGAGTTCCTGCGCGACCCGAAGCGATTTCGCAAGCTCGGAGCGAAGGTGCCGAAGGGCATTCTCCTGCACGGCCCGCCCGGCACGGGCAAGACACTGCTCGCAAAGGCCGTCGCGCACGAGTCGAAGGCCAAGTTCTTCGCCCAGTCGGCCTCGTCTTTCGTCGAGATGTTCGCGGGGCTCGGAGCCGCCCGCATCCGGCGCCTCTTCCGGGCGGCACGCAAGGCCCGCCCCGCGATCATCTTCATCGACGAGCTCGACGCGGTGGGGGCCACGCGCGGCAAGGACATCTCGGGCGAGAAGGACCAGACGCTCAACCAGCTGCTGGTCGAGATGGACGGCTTCGCCGGCGCCGACGACCTCGTCGTGATCGCCGCCTCGAACCTGCTCGACAAGCTCGACCCCGCGCTGCTGCGCCCCGGGCGCTTCGACCGACAGATCTTCGTCTCGCCGCCAGACCTGAAGGGGCGCGAGGAGATCCTGCGCGTGCACTCGCGCAACAAGCCGCTGCACGGCGTCGACCTCGACCTGGTCGCGCGCCAGACGAGCGGCCTGACCGGCGCCGACCTCGCCAACATCTGCAACGAGGCGGCGATCTTCGCCGGTCGCCAGCGCCGCGACGTCGTCTTGATGGCAGACTTCGAGGGGGCGCTCGAGCGTGTCGTCGCGGGCATGCAGTCGCGCCGGGTGATCTCAGACCACGAGAAGCGCGTCGTCGCGAACCACGAGGCCGGCCACGCGCTCTGCTCGGAGGTGCTCGACTCGGTAGAGCGCGTGCACAAGATCTCGATCATCCCGCGCGGCCGCGCCCTCGGCTACACGCTCAACCTGCCGGAGGAGGACCGCTACCTGAAGTCCAAGGACGAGCTCTCGGACTACCTCGTCGTGCTGCTGGCCGGCCGCGTGGCCGAGCACGTGGTGTTCGGGGCGATCACCACCGGCGCCTCCGACGACCTCAAGAAGGTATACGAGATCTCGCGCTCGATGGTCGCCGAGTACGGCATGGGCACGGGCCTCAAGTCTCGCCGGCTGCCGGCGGATGACTTCTCGATGTCGGACGCGACGCGCCGTGAGATGGACGTCGAGCAGGAGCACCTGACCGAGCAGGCCTACCGTCGCGCGCTCGCCATCATCATGGAGAACCGCCCGCTGCTCGACGAGCTGGCGCACACGCTGCTCGAGAACGAGGTCCTCGACCGCACGGAGATCGAGCGGATCGTCGCGGTGCACCGCGGGCGTCCGTTCGTCGTGTCGCCGGCGCCGGGCGTGGGGCCGCGGATCGCCGCGGCGGAGCGGCTGCGCCCGGAGGAGGCCGAGTAGAGGTTCCGGCGGCCGAAGGAGTTGTTGAGGTTGAAGCTGCCGACCGTCACGTCCATCGCGCCTACGCCTCCTCGCTTGGCGGAGCGAGACCACTTGCGGGCGTGGGCCGCGCCACCCTGGGACCTCTAGACTCACGCCCGTGTTCGGGCAGATCGACCATATCGGCGTCGCCGTCGAGGACTTGGACGACGCGCTCGACCTCTACCGCGACGCCCTCGGGATGCGCCAGCAGCATCGCGAGCGGCTCGAGTCGCAGGGCGTCGAGGCGGCGCTTGTGGGCGTGGGCGACGGGCACGTGGAGCTGCTCGAGCCGCTATCGCCCGAGTCGAACGTCGGGCGCTTCCTTGCGCGTCGCGGTCCCGGCCTCCACCACGTCGCCTACCGCACCGCCGACATCGAGTCCGCCATCGGCGCCGTGCGCGCCGCCGGCCTCGACATGATCGACGAGCAGCCGCGCGGCGGCGTGCAGGGCAGCCGCGTGGCCTTCGTGCACCCGCGCGCCACCGGCGGCGTGCTGACCGAGCTCGTGGAGCCCGCGCACTGATGGAGGCCTCGGCGAACGACGACCGCCCGCGGCGCGTGGACGTCGGCTTCTCGGGCGGCCAGATCCTGACGCTGCGCATGCGCGACGACGTCTACAAGGGGTTGCGCGAGGCGCTCGACTCGGTCGGCGCGCAGCGCTGGCACGAGGTCGAGTCCGAGGATTCGCAGGTGTCTGTGGACCTCGCCCAGGTGGTCTACGTGCGCCTCGACACCGAGACGCACCGCGTCGGCTTCTAGCCCTCCTTTCCTCCACTGATTCGCTTCCTCGACCTCTGGCTGCTGCGCTACCTGCGCACGCACGGCCATCAGCCCGAGATCGAGCGCCTCGTGCGTCGCTACTCGGGCCTCGGGGAGCACGGGATGCTGTGGCTCGGGATAGCGCTGGCCGGCGCGTTGGTGCACCGCCGCCGGCGGCGAGTCTACCTGGGCGCCATCCGCGCGATCGTGCTCACCTACGTCGCGAACACGGCGATCAAGGTGACGATCTCGCGCGCGCGGCCGCTGCTCGAGGGACTTCCCCACTTGACCGGGACGCTCACGGGCCGCTCGTATCCCTCGGCGCACTCGTCGATGTCGTTCGCCGGCGCGCACGCCCTCGCCGGTGCCCTACCCTCCGCGCCGCTCTACGCGGGCGCCGCGGCGATGGCCGTCTCGCGCCCCTATCTGGGCGTCCACTATCCGACCGACGTGGTCGCCGGGGCTGTGCTCGGCACGGCGATGGCCGAGCTGACCGGGTGAGGATCGGGATCGTCGGGCTTCCGAACGCCGGCAAGTCCTCCCTCTTCAACGCGCTCACCCGCGCCGGCGCGCAGGCCGCCAACTACCCCTTCACGACCGTCGAGCCGAACGTCGCCGTCGTGCCGGTGCCGGACCCCCGCCTCGACAGCATCGCCGAGACGCTCGACGCCCGTCCGCTCGTGCACGAGACGATCGCCTTTCACGACATCGCCGGGCTCGTGCGCGGCGCGCACGAGGGCGAGGGGCTCGGCAACCGCTTTCTCGCGAACATCCGCGAGACCGACGCGATCCTGCACGTCGTGCGCGCACACGACGACGCGAACGTGGTCCATCCCGAGGGCCGCGTCGATCCGGGCGCCGATATCGAGACGGTCGAGACCGAGCTGCTCTACGCCGACCTCGAGCAGGCCGAGCGGCGCCTCGGACGCGTCGCGCGCGACGCCAAGGGCGGGGACTCGGCGGTGCTCGCGGAGGAGCGCTGGCTGCGCGAGCTCGTCGCGGCGCTCGGAGAGGGCCGGCCGGCGAGCTCGGTTCCCGTTCCCGAGGCGGCGCCCGACTCGCTGCGCAACCTCTCGCCGCTGACCGCCAAGCCGGTGCTCTACCTGGCTAACGT
>JACCXP010000295.1 GCA_013696905.1 Thermoleophilaceae bacterium | reverse complement strand
CTAGATGTTTGATGCGAAATAGCTGAAGTGGGTTGAGGGCGCCGAAGTTGGCGGTGTCTAAGCACCGTCGACCCTTGGAGGCCTTCGTTGCCCGCCGCTCTCGACGCCCTCATCGTCGGACTCTACGTCTCGATCGATGACTTCCTTGGTCCGCGTCATCGCGGTCCGGGGCGTCCGCCGAAGCTCACCGATGCCGAGTTGATCGCGCTCGGAGTCGCGCAGATGCTGCTCAGAATGCCCAATGATCGGCAGTTTCTCGCGCTCGCGCGCTGGCGGCTTGGGCACCTGTTCCCGCAGCTGATCGATCAGTCCGGCTACAACCGGCGGTTGCGCGCCCTGGCGCCTGAGATCGGCCGCTGCATCAGTTATCTGGCCTACGTCTCGCCGAGCTTCTGCGACCGGCTGCGACTGCTGGATTCCACGCCGCTGCCGTGCGGGCAATCGCGCGAGACGACGCGCCGCTCGGAGTTCGCCGGCTACGCCGGCTACGGCTACTGCCGCTCGCACAGCCGCTGGTTCTGGGGCTTTCGGCTGTATCTGATCTGCGCGGGCGACGGGATGCCGATCGGCTGGGAACTCGCCGCCGCCAACATCGGCGAACGTGTCGTGGCCGCCGAGATGCTCGACCGTGTTCCGGTCGCCGGGCACACCGTGATCGCCGACAAGAACTTCGCCGGCCACGAGTTCGAGCAGCTCATGGCCGATCACGGCGCCCACTTCCTGCGCCCCGACCGCAAGAACGAACCGCGCCGTCACGGCAGCCTCGGCCAGATCCGGCAATGGATCGAATCGACCTACTGGACCTGCAAAGGCCAACTCGGCCTCGAACACCACGGCGCCCGCACCCTGCCCGGCCTCGGCGCCCGCATCGGCCTGCGACTCCTCGCCCTGGCCGCCGGCATCTGGCACAACCACCTCACCGGCCAACCCGCACGAGCCTTCGCCGCCTACGGCCGCTGATAACGCATCAACCATCTAGGCGTCGGCGCGCAGGGAAAGCGCTGCGAGGAGTCCATCCGCGTGTGCGGCGACATTCCCCGCTCCGTGGGATACGGTGGCGACAGAGCTACCGAGGAGGACGACGCATGCCCATTCCCACCGAGTTGGTCGGATCGCTTCCGCGCCCAATGAAGCTGCAGGAGGCCTATCAGGCCCTCGACGACGGCAAGATCGACTTCGCCGAGCTTCAGAAGGAGCAGGACGCCGCGGCCGAGGACTCGATCCGCCGCCTCGAGCAGACCGGTGAGACGTACGTCACCGACGGCGAGCAGCGCGAGTCCAGCTTCGCGACGTACCCGATCACCGACACGCTCGCGGGCACCGGCCTGGCCGACAACCTCGCCGGCGACGGGCAGTTCTTCGCGATCTTCGACGACGGCCACCACCGGCAGCTGCCGCGGCTGACCGGCGGCCCGTTCCGCTACAAGACGTTCGCGTCGGAGTTCGTCGAGAAGAACAAGGCGATCGCGTCCGGCCCGGTCAAGCAGGCGGTCATCGCGCCGTCGATGCTGATGCTGCTCTACCCGCTCGAGGGCGAGATCGAGGGCTACTCGCGCCAGCAGTTCCTCGACGACCTCTGCGACGAGGTCGAGAAGGACATCCGCCAGTGCTTCGCCGCCGGCGCCGAGCGCGTGTCGATCGACTTCACCGAGGGCCGCCTCGCGAACAAGAACGACTCGCGCAACCCCTGGACCAACAAGGACATGCTGCAGGAGTTCATCGACCTCAACAACCGGGTGATCGACCGCTTCTCCCCCGAGGAGCGCAAGAACATCGGCATCCACACCTGTCCGGGCGGGGACAACGACTCGGTGCACAGCGCCGACGTGCCCTACGAGAAGCTGCTCAGCAAGATGTTCCAGCTCAACGCCGGCTACTTCCTGATCCAGTGCGCGAGCGAGCAGGACAAGGAGACGGTCTACAGGCTCTGCGGGCAGTACAGCCGCGAAGACGCGAACGGTGTCCCGCAGGTGTGCTTCATCGGCGTGATCAACCCGCTCAACCCCGAGGTCGAGACGGCCGAGCAGGTGAGGGACGCGCTCGTCGCGGCCTCGAAGCACATCCCGGTCGAGCGCCTCGGGGCGACAGACGACTGCGGCTTCTCGCCGTTCAGTCGTGACGAGAAGCCAAAGCACGGCTCCCCCGACTTCGCTCGCGACGTAGCGATGCAGAAGATCACGGCGCGCGTCGAGGGGGCCAAGATGGCCTCCCAGGAGCTCGGCGTCTAGGCAGCCGGGCGCCGTCTCTGACCGCGACCGCTCAGCCGACCCCGGCTGGGCGGTCGCCGGCCTCACCCGTGCCGTCGATCGCGCGGCGCAGGGCGTCGTAGGCCGACTCGCGCTCGCGCTGCTCGATCAGTCGCCTGCGCACGCGACCGGTCCAGCCCTCGGCGGAGCCGTCACCACGTACGTCGATCCCTACCCGTAGGCGGCGCGGGCCGACGAGCTCGAGCCGGGCGACCACTTGCTGGATCGGCTCGAAGTGGCGGGTCGGCAGGTCGATCGGGCGGGCACGGGCACCCTCCTGAAGCGAGCGGCCACGGAGCTCGAGCTCCGACAGCGCCGTCCCGAGATCCTCGAAGCGATCGCGCTCCACCTTCGCGCGCTCCCGGATCGTCAGCGAGTAGCCGGCCACGCGCCGAGCAGGGCGCGCTCAGCCGCCGATCGCGCTCATCGTGCGCGCCGGCTGGCGAAAGCCCGGCTCGTTGACACGGTGCTTGAGCTCCTTGCGCCACACCGCGTCGCGCACGATCAGCTCGATCTCGGAGTCGCTCGCGCCGGAGCGCAGCGGCTCGCGCAGGTCGGTCTCGCCGACCGAGAAGAGGCAGGTGCGCAGCTTGCCTTCGGCGGTCAGGCGGATGCGATTGCAATCGTCGCAGAACGGCTCGGAGACGGGATTGATGAAGCCGATCTCACCGCCTCCGTCGAGGAAGCGGAAGACGCGCGCGGTGGCGGAAGGCTCGCGCGGGCGCTCCTCGAGCGGATGCACGGCGTGGATGATGCGGCGCAGCTCGTCGCCCGTGAGCACCGCGTCCGGCGACCAGTTGTGATCGCCGTCGAGCGGCATGAACTCGATGAAGCGCACCTGGTAGGCGGTCGAGCGCGCGAACTCGGCGAAGGGAAGCGCCTCCTGCTCGGTGAAGCCGCGCATCGCGACGGCATTGACCTTGATCGGGTGGACCTCGGGGTGGCGACCGAGCGCCTCGAGCCCGCGCAGCACCTGGGGCAGCGAGTCACGCCGGGTCATCTGGAAGAAGCGGTCGCGCTGAAGCGAGTCGATCGAGACGTTCACGCGCTGGATGCCGGCTTCCACAAGCGCCGCGGCGTCGCGCTCGAGCAGGTAGCCGTTGGTCGTCAGCGAGATGTCCTCGAGGCCCTCGATACGCGCGAGCATCCCCGCGAGCTTCGGGAACTCGCGCCGCACGAGCGGCTCTCCGCCGGTGAGCCGGAGGTCGGTGATGCCCATCTCCGCCAGCAATCGCACCAGTCGCTCGATCTCCTCGAACGAGAGCACCTCGTCACGCTGGAGCCAGGGCAGGCCCTCGGCGGGCATGCAGTACTGGCAGCGGAAGTTGCAGCGGTCGGTGACGGACACGCGCAGGTCGGAGATGCGCCGACCGTGTCCGTCGTAAAGGGGCTCCCTCATCTTCTACAGCGTATCCGGCGAGGCTCGACCCGAGCCCCGGAGCGCTACTGACCCGGCGCCGTCGCTTCCGGCTTCAGCGGGGTCGACGGCGGGTGACGAGGCTTGCCGCTGCCGCGCTCGTCGATCGGCAGGTAGTCGAGCTCGCGCCGGCCCGTGTAGATCTGGCGCGGGCGGGCGATCTTCGTGTCCGGGTCGTCTTGCATCTCGAGCCACTGGGCGATCCAGCCCGAGGTCCGCGGGATCGCGAACATCACCGTGAACATGTCGCGCGGGAGGTTGAGCGCCTCGTAGATCAACCCGGAGTAGAAGTCGACGTTCGGGTAGAGCTTGCGATCGGTGAAGTAGCTGTCGTCGAGCGCGCGCTTCTCGAGCTCGGTGGCGATCTGGAGCTTGGGGTTCTTGCCGGTGACCTCCATCACCTCGTCGACGTTCTTCTTGATGATTTGGGCCCGCGGGTCGTAGTTCTTGTAGATGCGATGGCCGAAGCCCATCAGCCGCTCGTCGCCGGCCTTCACCCCCTCGAGGAAGTCGGGGATGTTCTCGACCGTGCCGATCCGGTCGAGCATCGCGAGCGCTGCCTCGTTGGCGCCGCCGTGGAGCGGCCCGTAGAGCGCGGCTACGCCGGCGGCGACGGCCGAGTAGGGATCGACCCGCGAGGAGCCGACGCTGCGAACCGCGCTCGTGGAGCAGTTCTGCTCGTGGTCTGCGTGCAGGATGAAGAGGTTGTCGAGGGCGCGCGTGAGCCGCGGGTCCGGCTCGTACTGCGGCTCGCTCATGCGGAACAGCATCGAAAGGAAGTTCCCCGAGTAGTCGAGGTCGTTGTCCGGGTAGACGTAGGGCAAGCCGAGCAGCTGGCGGTAGGCGAAGGCGGCGAGCGTCGGCATCTTGGCGATCATGCGCACGGCCGAGATGTAGCGCTCGCGGTCGTCGTCGATGTCTTTCGCCGTCGGGTAGAACGTGGACAGCGCGCCGACCGTCGCAAGCAGCATCCCCATCGGGTGGGCGTCGTAGCGGAAGCCCTCGACGAACTTCTTGATGTTCTCGTGCACGAAGGTGTGGTGGGTGATGTCGTAGACCCACGCCTCCTGCTGCTCCGGCGCGGGCAGCTCGCCGTGAATCAGCAGGTAGGCCACCTCGAGGTAGGTCGAGTGCTCGCAGAGCTGGTCGATCGGGTAGCCGCGGTACTCGAGCACACCGTTGTCGCCGTCGACGAAGGTGATCTCGCTGCGGCAGGCGGCGGTGTTGGTGAAGGCCGGGTCGTAGGTCATCAAGCCGAAGTCGTCCTCTGAGACCTTGATCTGGCGGAAGTCCATCGCCTTGACCGTGCCGTCGACGACCTCGACCTCATAGCTCTGCCCGGTGCGGTTGTCGGTCACCGAGAGCGAGTCGGCGGGCGCGCCGCCATCGCGTGCTACCTCACCGTCTGACCGCTGGGCCTCCTGCGTCTGCTCGTCAGCCATGCCGCTCCTCCCAGGTTTTGTACTG
>JACCXP010000286.1 GCA_013696905.1 Thermoleophilaceae bacterium | reverse complement strand
TCGCAAGAGGGCCACGGGCGCTTGACTTCGGCGGCCGCACGAGCTCTCCTGCCGGGTCCTCAACGCGTGCACGGGCCCGTGTCCACCGGGCCGCCGGCCTCGCGCAGCGCCGCGCGCACGACAGAGGCAGGCACACCGAAGCCGCTCCGTCGCCCGCGGCCGAGGCTGGCCGCGAAGATCGTCGTCACGACGCTGCCGCTCGCGTCCACCACCGGTCCACCCGAGTTTCCGGAGCGTACGAGACCACGCACACCGGTCACGCGCCGGCGGATCGGGCCGTTGCCGTAGGCGTCCTGAGCGAGCACGCTGATGGTGGGGCCGACCCGTCCCGGTCGAATGTCGTAGTCGCCGTTCCCCGGGAAGCCGAGCACCGCCGCGGCGCTGCCCGGCCTTGCATTCACCCGCTGTCGCAGAGGGCGGGCCTGCGCCGCGCCGGGCGCGCGGAGGATCGCGACGTCGTTGCGGGGATCGAACCACACCGCCTGAGCGTCGAGCGCGGGCCCGCGCCCCTCGATCTGCACCGTCGTATCGTCCTGGCCCGCGATCACGTGCGCGTTCGTGACGATCAGGCCCGCACCGGCCACCCAACCGGAGCCCTGGACGCCGAAGCCGCAGGCGCTCCCGAGCACGCGCACGACGCCGCGGCGAGCGTCGCGCACGTCCCGGTCCCGAGTGATCCGCACGGTCGGCGAGGCGACGTTCGGGGACGGCGCGCGGATCGAGGGGAACGGGTCGAAGCGAGCCAGTGCGCCGAGCAGCGGGCCAGACGGCGGCAGCGCCTCGTTGAGCGCGCGCAGGATGCGCGAGCGCTGGATGTCGCGCCGGTACTCGCGAGCGGCCTCGGTCTGGACCGCGAACGCCCCGGCGATCCACGCGAGACCGAGGCCGACGCAGGCGAGCAGCGCCGCGCCGCCGAGGCCGTCGAGGGGCCCTAGCGCGGGACCGAGGCGCCCGCGCACCCCGTAGCCGAGCAGCTCCAGCATGCCGGCCAGCAGGCCCCCGACGAGGAGCGCCCCGACGAGCGCGAACAGAGGCGCCTGCGGCGAGCGCGCGCCCTGCTCGAGCACGAGCGGACCGAGCCGCGAGCCGAGCAGCGCGCCGAGGACGAAGCCGAGCAGCGCGAAGGCTGCGGCGATCAAGCCCTGCCCGTAGCCCCACAGCGCCATCACGGCCGCAAAGGCGAGGATGATCAGGTCAACCGTGGGCAAGGGCGAGGCTGGCCGGCGGACGACCCTGGGCGGGTGCCCGCTCTAGATGTCGAGCTCGACGCGGGCGATCTGCTGCTTGCCCTCGGTGGGATCGAAGGCGCCGAGGATCTCGAGCTCGAGCGGGCGGTTCTCTCCGGCGGCCACCGGAAGCTCGAACACGAGCAGCGACCCGCCGGTGGGCCCGGTCGCGGCCGCGCTCGCCTCCGCCGGGATGCACTCCTCGGGGCCGACCTGGCGCGGGCGGTATGCGAACACGTTCTCCGGCGGCAGGTCGACCGGCTCGAACTCGGCGCCGAAGGTGTCGACGATCTTGAACGAGCCGGCGGCTTGCGCGGGGCTCTCGCCGTCGTTGCAGGCGCGCAGGAAGACGCCGTAGTAGGTCGAGCCGCGCGCCGGCTCGGGACCCTTGAAGTAGTCCGCGTCCTCTGGGTCGCGCAGGTTGAGCTGGCGCGTGATGAAGACGTTGTAGCTCATGCCCCCGAGCTCGATGTCGAGCCCCTCGCGCTTGGCGCCCTCCTGACTAGGGCCACCGCATCCGAGGGCCACCGTGAGCACCGTGACGAGCAGCGCGGCGGCCGCGCTCGGCAGGCGTCGGGGCAGCATCGTCAGCAGGTTAATGTGGCCGCCTCGGCGGTGCGCTAGCGATAGCGAGGGCTGACGCCGAAGCGCGGCGCCTTCGAGGCCTCGAACCCCGCGACACTGGTGCGGGCGAGCGTGCCCTCCGGACGCTCCTCGAAGACCTTGCGCAGCCGCTCGAGTGCGACCTTGCTTTGGCGCCGGTACCAGCGTCGCCAGCGCAGGCCCTCGCGCAGGGAGCCGAGGCGCCCGCGCGTGTCCGTGCCGGTCGTGAGCTCGACGCGGGTCTGGCCCTCGGCGGCTCGGGTGAGCTCGTACTCGGAGTAGAGCCGGGTGGCGCCGAGGCGCCCGAGCCCGCCCTGCTCCGAGATCAGCCGTGGGCGGATCGCCTCGACGATCACGATCTCCGCCCAGCGGCCCTTGAGCCGGAAGCGTGCGCCGGCGCCCTCTCCCGAGGAGCGCGGGCTGGTGAGGTGGTACTGCTCCTGGTAGTGGTCGGCGAAGGCGACCCGCCCGGCGAGATCTGCGAGGTAGTCGTAGATCTCCTCGCGCGGCGCGCTGATGTGGGTGTGGACGGTGATCGGGATCACTGGCAGCGCATCCTAAGGGCGGCGGCTCGTGGGCC
>JACCXP010000312.1 GCA_013696905.1 Thermoleophilaceae bacterium | reverse complement strand
GGCGAGTCGCAGCCCGCGGAGGTGGCGGTTCGGCTTGCCGCGGTGAAACAGCCGCGCGACCGTCTCCTGCCCGACATAGCAACCCTTGGTGAATGAGACCGCGCGTTCGTTGAGCCCCGCCTCCTGGGGGATCGTGGCACCGTCCATGTCGAGGCCGAGGCGTGGGCGCCCCGACTCGATCCGAAGGCACTCTGCCGCTACCTCTGAGACCTCGGGCAGGCCCAGCGCGGAGCGCACGGACTCGAGCTCCGCGGCGGCGCAGATCACGTCGACGCCGCGATCGGTGCTGACGTAGAGGCCGTGCTCGCCGCGCACGAAGGCGTGCTCGGCCGCCGGCGGCGCGACGTCGAGCGCGGCACGGCTCGCGGGGCCGAGCAGCGACACGATCCCGTCCGCTTGCGTGCGGTCCTCGAGCGAGACCTCGCGTCCGATCGAGTACATCCGCACCATCCGCCGCATCGCGGCGAGCGCGTCCGGCTCGGTGTCGAGCCAGATCCAGTCGTCGCCCCGCAGCACCCGCAGGTCCGCCCGAATCTTGCCCTTGTGGTCGAGCAAGGTGGCGTAGCAACCCTCGCCGGACGCGAGCGCCTCGACATCGTTCGTCACCTGCCCCTGGAGGAACTCCGCCGCATCGGCGCCCGACACGACGAGCTTGCCGCGGGCGGAGCGATCGAAGAGGCCAGCGGCCTCGGTCACGAGCTCGTAGTCCGTGGTCGCGATCATCGAGACGCAGGATAGGCTCCAGCAGGTGGCGCTCGCCGAGGACTTCCAGACGGTGCTCGACTCGCTGCCGCCCGACTGGACCGACCTCACCTTCGACCTGCGCATCTTCGACGAGCAGCGCTACATCGAGGCGGCCACGATCGTCGTGCAGGTCAACGGGCAGCCCTACTCCCGGCACGACTGGCACTGGCGCGTGAACTCGGCGCATGAGTTCGGGCACGCCGCCGCACCCGAGACGGTGCACGGCACGCTCGACGTGCTCGACGGGCTCGGCATCGCGGGCGAGCTGGCGGTGCGCGAGGTGCGCTCCGGGCGGGTCGAGGTACAGCCGATGTGGGGTCGGCCCGAGTCCTGGCGGCAGGACTTCCGCCGCCGCCGCGCGCAGTAGCGCCGATGGCGCGCGTGACACTCCTCTCCCCGGACCTGCTGTTCGGCTCGAAGGTCGAGGGCGGCCTGGCGGCCGCGGGCCACGAGGTCGAGCGCGTGTGGGCGCCCGAGCAGGCGCGCGCGGCCCTCGCCCGCGCCGACCTGCTCGTGGTCGACCTCACCCACGACGACTACGACGGCGCGAGCGTCGTCGAGTCGCTGAAGGCCTCCGGCGAGCTCGACGGGCGCAAGACGCTCGGCTTCTACTCGCACGTCGAGCAGGAGACCCGCCGCCGGGCGGACGCCGCCGGCTTCGATCTCGTCGTGCCGCGCTCACGGATGGCCCGCGAGATGACCGCGCTCGTGGAAGGGCTGCTCGCCCGGCCGTGATTGGCGCCTGCCCTTTACGGGCAGGGATCGCCTAGCCGGTCGCAGATGGCGGCGGGGCCTGACGACAAGGGGGCGGACGTATGAGGGCGGTTGCTTGGCACGGTAAGCGCGACGTCCGCGTCGACACGGTCCCCGATCCGGTCATCCAGGAGCCCACCGACGCGATCGTGCGCATCACTACGACCGCGATCTGCGGCTCTGACCTCCACCTGTACGAGGTGCTTGGGCCGTTCCTGGGGGAGGGCGACGTGCTCGGGCACGAGCCGATGGGGCTCGTCGAGGAGGTCGGCAGCGCCGTCACCCAGATCGCCCCGGGCGACCGCGTCGTGATGCCGTTCACGATCTGCTGCGGACACTGCTTCATGTGCGGCCAGGGCCTGCACTCGCAGTGTGAGACGACACAGGTCCGCGACCAGGGCATGGGCGCAGCGCTCTACGGATACACGAAGCTCTACGGTCAGGTGCCCGGCGGCCAGGCCGAGTTCCTGCGCGTGCCGCAGGCGCAGTACGCGCCGATCAAGGTCCCCGAGGGGCCACCCGACGAGCGCTTCGTCTACCTCTCGGACGTCCTGCCGACCTCCTGGCAGGCCGTCGAGTACGCCGCCATCCCCGACGGCGGCAGCGTCACCGTGCTTGGCCTCGGGCCGATCGGCGACATGTCGGCGCGGATCGCGCTTCATCGCGGTCATCGCGTGATCGGCGTCGAC
>JACCXP010000306.1 GCA_013696905.1 Thermoleophilaceae bacterium | reverse complement strand
GCGAGCGCGTCAGCGCGGGGATGGTCAGCGTGAACAACTCGACCTCGGGCGCCGAGGCGCACCTGCCGTTCGGCGGCAACGGCCGCTCCGGCAACGGCTCGCGCCAGTCGGGGGTATGGGTGCTCGACCAGTTCACCCGCTGGCAGTCGATGAACTGGGACTACGCCGGCAGGCTGCAGAAGGCGCAGATGGACGTGCCGGACGTGCCGGCGGATCTCGGCTTTCGCCTGGCGGAGTAGGCGCAGTCTCCCGCGCGAGCGCCGCCGAGCGCGGCACTCACCGTCTCGCGAGCTGCGGGAGGCTGTTGCTAGCCCGGCTCGACGCTGGCGTGCGTCGTGCCGATCCGGAAGTCGTCGTGGTGCAGCGTGGCGCGTGGCAGCCCGGCGCTGCGGTAGAGGCCGAGCTTGACGTAGGCGCCATTTCCGTTGGCGAGCGTGGCAAAGCGCCGGCCGCGGTTGACGGCTTGCCGGCGCCCGTCGTACCACAGTCGGACGCTGCCCCGATCGCGACGGCGCGAGAAGCGCACCCGCATCACGAAGTCGTGCCAGCGACCGCGCGTCATGCGGACGCTCCAGCGATCGCCGCCGCGCCGCAGCGTGAGCCGCTCGCCGAACAGGATGAAGCTCATCTGACCGGGCGAGGCGTCGGTCGACTTGAACTGGAGGATGGTCGAGAAGAAGCGTGGCGGCGCGTAGGGCCAGTCGCGTTCGAGCCGGACCGACCAGCGCAGCCAGCGCACGTCGCCCTCGTTGCAACAGATCGCGTCGCGTGGGCGGTAGAGCTCGTTGCGTGGGGCGGTGTCGCCGATCCCGTCGCCACGACCTGTGCTGAAGTAGCCCGAGCAGGCCGAGCCTGCCTGCGCAAGCGGCGAGCGCACGGCGGCGATGTCGTCGCGCCCGCCGTCCTGGCGTTGGGGCCACTGGCTGAGGTCGCAGGAGTCGAAATCGCCTGCGAACAGGAGGCCGGGTGCGAGCGGGGAGGTCGGCTGTGCGGACGCGCTACCGGCGTCGATGCTCAAGCCCAGCGCCAGCGCGGCCAGCGCAAGCCCCACGAGCCTCGATCGCGGCACGCGATGAACTATGACCGGTTTCGGCGGCCCCGCACTCGCCCGTAGTCCGGAAGCGAGCTTGACCTAAAGTAAGTGATCACTTACTATCTCCCCCATGACGAGCTCGACCACACCGCCGTCCGCCCGGCGCAGCGCCGAGGAGCGCCGCGCCGAGATCGTCGACGCTGCGGTCAGCGAGTTCTCCCGCCAGGGCCTCAAGGGCACGACCACGGCGGCGATCGCCCGCCGGGCCGGCATCTCGCAGCCGTACGTGTTCCGCTTCTTTCGCACCAAGGAGAAGCTCTTCCTGGCGGCGCTGGAGCGCTGCTTCGATCGCATCCAGCAGGCCTGGGAAGCGGCCGTCGAGGGGGTCGAAGCGGACGAGCCGGGGCCATACCTCGCGGCCATGGGCATGGCTTACGGGCGCCTGCTGGCGGACCGCGAGCTGCTGCTGATGCAGATGCAGGGGTTCGCGGCGTGTGAGAGCGACGAGGTGCGCGCGCTGGTCAAGCGACGCGAACGCGAGCTGATGCGCTACTTCCAGCGCGCCACCGGCGCTGACTGGGGCCTGACCCAGATGTTCTTCGCGCACGGGATGTTGCTCAACCTGGCCGCGGTCGCCGAGCTGTCCGAGATCGACACGAAGCCCGCCTGGGCCAAGTGACCCCTCTCATATTTTATGGGCCGCGGAGTAATTAACCAATCAATAACAGGAGCGGACATGGCTTTTCAGACTGGACCTGGAGCGAGCGACCTCGACCTCCGAGCCTCCGATTCGGAGCGCGAGGCGGTCATCGAGCGGTTACGAGGCCACTGCGCCGATGGCCGCATCTCGACGGACGAGCTCTCGGAGCGGATCGACGCGGTCTACGCGGCTCGCACCCGTGCCGACCTCGAGCCACCGTTGCGCGACCTGCCGGCCGCCGGGGGCCACGCACGGGCGGCTACCGAGTCACGACGGCGCTCCTCGCCGGCGCTCGCGACGGCCCTCGTCTTGCTGCTCGGGATCGTGACAGTCGTAGTGGCCGCCTCGGTGAGCGGCGCGTGGTGGCTGCTGTGGCTGCTGTGGCCGGTGCTGCACTCGACCAGGGCGTGGGGTCGGCCACGGCGCGACGAGAGCCGCGGGCGCACCCTTCAAAGGAGCGCGGCGTGAGTACCCGGGCCGGCTTCGATCCGCGAGGTTTGATGCGCCGCGCGTGGGCGCTCAACCCTCCGCTCGCGTTCGTCGGCGCCGCGATGGGCGTGACGGTGGCAGTCGCGCTCGTCGGCCTCGTCGCCGATCCGCGCGTGATCACCGGCGCGCCGGCATGGCTCAAGCCGATGAAGTTCGCCGTCTCGATCGCCGTCTACTGCTTCACGGTGCTGTGGCTGCTGACCTTCGTCCGGGGCCGGCCTCGCCTGGTGCGCGCGATCGGTTGGGTCACCGCCGTCGGGCTCGCAGTCGAGATGGCGCTGATAGTCGCCCAGGTCGTGCGTGGCACGACAAGCCACTTCAACGTCGGCACCGCCTTCGACGCAGCGATCTGGAGCGCGATGGGAGCGATCGTCGTGTCGGTCTGGGTGGCCGGCATGCTGCTGGCGGTGCTGCTGGTGCGCCAGCGCCTGGCGGACCCGGCACTGGCCTGGTCGCTGCGGCTCGGGCTGGTCGTCGCGGTCGTCGGGATGGCGGTCGCCTTCTTGATGACCTCGCCAACTCCCGAGCAGCTCGCCGCCGCAGGCGGCCCCCGGGTGGCTGGGGGGCACTCGGTGGGCGTGGCCGACGGCGGCCCGGGGCTGCCGGTGACCGGCTGGAGCACGGTCGCCGGCGACCTGCGTGTGGCGCACTTCGTCGGCCTGCACGGTCTGCAGGTGCTGCCCGCGGTCGGATACCTGCTGATGGTCCTGCCCGCACGCCCGCTCGGCGGCAGGCACCGCGTGGCGCTGGTATGGACGGTCGGCCTCGCCTACCTCGGCCTCGTGCTGCTGCTGGCCTGGCAGGCGCTGCGAGGGCAGTCGGTGATCGCGCCCGACGCGATCACTCTCGCCGCGCTCGCCGCGCTCGGGGGCGGGGCGGTGGCTGTGGCGCTCGCGGTCCTCGGCCACGGCTGGCGCACCGCAGGTCGTTGACCGACGCCGACCTGCGCGCCGCCGTCTAGTGACCTGAGTCGGAGATCCGCTGGCAGTATGTGGCGAGGCTGTCGAGGATCTCGTCTGCGGTCTTGTGCCAGATGTAGGGCTTGGGGTCCTCGTTCCAGTTGGTGATCCAGGTGCGGATCGACGCGGTGAGGTCGCGGACCGAGCGGTGGGCGCTGCGCTTGATCCATTTCGTGGTCAGCTCGGCGAACCATCGCTCGACGAGGTTCAGCCACGAGCTGTAGGTCGGCGTGAAATGGAGCGTGAAGCGTGGGTGGCGCAAAAGCCAGCGCTGGATAGCGGGGGTCTTGTGAGTCGAGGAGTTGTCGAGCACGACGTGCACGTCCAGGTGTGCCGGCACTGAGCGCTCGATCAGGTTCAAGAACCGGCGGAAATCCTCGGCGCGATGGCGCGGGGTCATGTCGGTGATGACCTGGCCCGAGGCGACGTCGAGCGCGGCATAGAGATTCGTGGTCCCGTTGCGCACGTAGTCGTGGGTATGGCGCTCGGGGACCCCTGGCATCAGCGGCAGCACCGGCGCTGAGCGGTCCAGCGCCTGGATCTGAGCCTTCTCGTCGACGCAGAGCACCACGGCGGCATCGGGCGGGTTGAGGTAGAGGCCGACGATGTCGCGGACCTTGTCGATGAACTGAGGGTCGGGCGAGAGCTTGAAGGCCTCGGTCTGGTGGGGCTTCAGCCCGAACGCCCGCCAGATACGGCTGACAGCGGTCTGGCTCATCCCCGTCGCGGCCGCCATCGACCGCGTCGACCAGTGCGTGGCGTTCGGCGGCTGCTCCTCAAGCGTCTTGACGATCACCCGCTCGACGTCCTCGTCGCCGATCGAGCGCGGCTTGCCCGGGCGCGGCTCGTCATGTAGGCCATCAAGGCCCCGGCGCGCGAATCGACCCCGCCAGCGACCGACCGTCGAGGGATTGCAGCCAAGCCGCCCGGCGATCTCCTTGCTCGACTCGCCATCAGCCGCCGCCAGCACGATCCGGCAACGCAGCGCAAGCGCCTGCGCGCTCTTCGGGCGCCGAGCCCACCGCTCAAGCACCTCCCGCTCCTCATCGCTGAGCACAACCTCTGCACGCACAGGCATGACGGGCTCCTATCGTCGTCGATGACGAAGGAATTCGCCGCCCCACCCCACAAAGCCTGCGAACTAACGACTCAGGTCACTAGCCGGCGGCGCGCTCGAGCACGCGCTCGATGCGGTCGGCCTGCCTGCGCAGGTCGTGCTCGGCGGCGGCCTCACGCGCAGCGCTGTTCGGGCGCGGCAGCACCATCGCCGCTCGCAGGCCGGCCTCGATCGCGTCGACGCTGAACGGATCGACCAGCACGCCCGCCGCCTGCGTCACGAACTCCGGCGGACCGCCGATGCGAGTCGCGACGACTGAGCGCTCGCTCGCCATCGCCTCGAGCAGCGCCTGGCCGAAGGGCTCGACCGTGCTCGGCAGGCAGAGCACGTCGCACGCCGCCGTCCATCTGCTCACCTCGCCGTGCGGGACGGGCCCGATCACCCGCACGTGCTCACGATCCTCGAGTTGCGCACGCAGCGCTCCGTCGCCGACGAACGCGAGCCGGCCACCACCGAGCCGCCCGAAAGCGTCGGCCAGCCGGACGACGTTCTTGCGCTCGTCGAGCGTGCCCACGAACAGGAACGCGGTCCCCTCGCCCTCCCATCCGAGGGCGGTCCGCGCGGCGGCCTGGTCGGCGCCACGGAAGCGATCGAGGTCGACACCGGAGTTGATCACCTCGAGCCGGCCCTCGAGCTCCGGCAGCTCGGCCAGCAGCTCGTCGCGCAGGTAGGCCGAGACCGCGACCACCGTCGCTGCGCGCCGCAGCGTCAGCCGGGTGATCGCCTTGATCCCCGCGATCTCCGAGAGGTTGCGCACGTCGCGGCCGTGTGCGGTGACCACTAGCGGCGCTCCGGCGACCAGCGAGGCGAGCGCCCCGACAGCGCCGGCGGGTGACAGGAAGTGGGCATAGATGACGTCGGGCCGGAAGCCGTGCGCACGCGTCAGCGCATCGCGCGCCAGCCGCGCGTACTTGCGCCGCGACCCGCCGCGATGGTCGATCACCGCGCGCTCGATCACGTGCCCGCGACGCTCGAGCTCGTCGACGCCCTGTGCCACGAACGCGCCGAGATCGGGGTCGCGCGGGCCGGGGAACATCTGGGAGACGAGCAGGATCCTCACCGCCCGGGTCCCTCACGCACGGAGCCCCGCCGCAGCGGGGCTCTCGATTCGGGGCCGGGCCTGACGACCTCTACAGCCGCGTGATGACCAGGATGATGATGATAATCAGGACGATCGCGCCGATGCCGATGTACATTCGCTGCCTCCCCTCTGACCGAGTTGACCCGTTGTCTCCTTCGAAGACCGAGCTGGACCGGCGACGGTTACGCCGTCGCCTGATTGGCTAACGGACGACGCGCGAGCGCCCGGCGGCCTGCGACGGAGACGGCTGGCCGGGGCCCCCCACGCCGAGCCGGCTCTGGATCTCGCCGACGTCGAGCTCGCCCTGCATGAAGGACGCAGCTGCGTAGAACACGGCCGCGCCCACGAGGCACAGGACGGCGTAGCCGAAGTTCGTGATGATCCACATCGCCACGAAGAGAAAGCCGACCACGGCGGCCAGGTGCTTGACGTTGATCAAGAGAGTTCCCTTCTTCGTTGTTCTTCACGGTGAAAGCCGGTGAGCGTGACGTTGACCGGCAGGGGCGGGAGGTCGTGTCGCCCGAGCGCCTCGGTCACCCGCTCGCGGACGCCCTCGAGCGCGCGCGCCCCATCGCCGGGGCGCGCGATGTTCACGTCCACGCTCAGATCCTCGCCGCCATAGCGTCCGACCGCGGAGGCGACGGCGGGATCCTGTGACGCGGCCGCCTCGGCAGCGCGCTCGATCGCGCGCGGCTCGACGGTCAACGCTCCGCGGTGATCCTCGGCGAGCGCAAGCTCCGAGCGCGCGAGGTAGGGACGGGGGAGCTCGCGCAGCGCCAGGTAGACGAACAGCAGGCAGGCCACCAGGCCGATCGCGGCCACGGCCAGGCGCACCGTGCCGCCTGGGAAGCCGTCCGGCCCGAGGCGCTCGGCGAACGCGAAGACGGTGCGATAGCCGCTGATCCGCTCGACGCCGTCCGGGTTGACCTTGACTGCGAGCAGCACGAGCATGAGCCCGTACCAGATCGTCGCAAGACAGACGAGCGCCAGGATCAGTCGCCCGACGTAGGCGAGCGGCGAGCTCTCCGTGCGGACGCGCTGGCGCATCGCCTACTCGACCCGCTGCCCGGCGTCAGCAACGCGCGGGCGCACGCGGGTGCGCAGCCCGAAGCCCTCGGCGAGCGGGGCGAGCGCGGCCGCGGCGTCGCGCTCGATCTCCTCGGCCGACTCGTTGCGCGTGTGGGAGGCCGACACGTCGAGGCGGCCTCCGCGGCCCTTGCGGGCGGGGCGCACGCGCGCCTTAGCGCCCGTGACGCCGGCGACGCCGGACACGAGCGACTCGGCCATCTGCGATAGCGCGCGCCGGCGCGCGGCGAGGCGACCGCTACTGCCCTCGTCGGCGACCACCAGCGGCTCGCGGGCGGGAGCGAGCGCGCCGACGAGCAGCAGCAGCCCGGCGAGCACGGCGGCGAGCCCGCTCAGCAGCGACACGAGCGCCAGCTCACCGGGAGCCTCGAGCTCGGTGAGGTAGGCGCCCGTGGCCTCGCGCAGCCCGATCAGCCCGAAGGCCTCGCCGAGCGAGGGCACCAGCGCCACGAGCGCGACGACCAGACCGAGCAGCGCGAGGGCGAGCAGCACGAGGAAGGCCGCCAGCCGAGCGATCGCGCGCAGGATGAGAACCATCTACGCCGAGGGCCTCGTCGCGGCCTCGTCAGGCTCCGAGACGTCCTCGAAGCGCACGTCGACCGGCCCCAATCGGTGCTCGGAGCCCGCCCTCGCAGCGACTGCGGCCCTGACGACGTCGCCGAGCGGTCGCAGCGGCACGAGCTCTGCCTCGAGGTGCAGCTCGAGGCCCACGCTCCCATCGGCGAGCGCCGTCGCCACGACTCCTTCGAGCCGCTCGCCGCTGTCGTTGGTGAAGGCCAGGCCCATCCGCCCGGCGTGTCCGCTCACGACGCCGGGCACAGCGAGCGCGGCCTCGAGCGCAAGTCGCCCGAGCCGCACGCGCGCCGAAGGGACCGCCGGCGGGCGTTCAGCCGCGGCCGCGGGGGGCGGAGGGCTTGGCTGGGACATTCGGGGGCGCTGGCGCGAGGCCGCGCGCTACTCCTGCGGCTGGTCGTCGCCAGGGAAGTGAAGATCGTTGACCGTGATGTTGACCTCGGTCACCGTCAGGCCGCAGATGCCCTGGATGCGCCTGATCACGTTCTCGCGCACCTCGCTCGAGACCTGTGGGATCGACTCGCCGTACTCGATCACCAACGAGATGTCGATCGCAGCCTCGCGCTCGCCCACCTCGACGGTCACGCCCTGCGTGCGGCGATCGCCACCGACGCCGATCGCCTGAGTCACGTTGCCGAGCGCACGCGAGGCGCCGCCGCCCATCGAGTGCACGCCGGGGACCTCGCGAGCGGCGATGCCGGCGACCTTCGATACGACCGCGTCGGCGATCGTGGTCGAGCCCTGAGGCGTCTGTAGCGGAGGGCTGCCCGCGGAGGCCGGCCTCGGCGCGCCGGCTCCAGCGCCCGGCGCAGCACCCGTTGGCCCAGCTGTCGTCTCTGCCATTGACTTCCCCCTAGGTTCTCGTGGTTTCTTCGGCCTGGCTTGCCGTCCGCGCAGGCACTCTACCTTGTATGTGGGGAGCGCTGAGCGAGCGCTCGAGCACGCATTCGAAGTGCGGATCGCCGTCGCCCTCGCCCACCGGCCGCTCGATCCGCAGATCCGCCCCGCGCCCGTCGACATCGAGCGTGGCAATCTGGTTGTCGAACGACGGCTTGCCGCTTAAGCGCCAGCGGATGTGCGGCCTCGCCACTCCCGCGGCACGGGCGAGAGCGCCTGCGACGACCGCCGCCGTGCGTGATGTCGCGGCGCGCATCAGGCGTCGCTCGCGGGCGTCGAGCGGGTTGCGGACCGGAGAGCAGGTTGCCTGGTAGACGGCGCTCTGGACGCCTGCCTCCCGGCGAAAGGCGACCTCCGCGACGTACGCGTGGTGCACATCGCCCGAGAGCACGACGATCGAGGCAGGCGCCGCGCCGCGGCGCCCGGCGCCGACGTCCTCGATCAGCTGCGTCAGCCGGGCGAAGGACTCGCCGAACGCGGCCCAGTGCTCGAGGTCGAGCGCCTCGCGCAGCCACTCTCCGGCCCGAGCCGCGGTCGCGCCCCAGGCTCCCTCGCAGACGGCCTCGTTCCACGCCTCCAGGTGGTGCATGCCCGGCGCGAGCAGGAGCGGCAGCGTCGTGGCGAGCAGCAAGTGGTCGAAGTCGCCCTCCACCTGCTCCTCGATCCAGCGCCACTCGTGCTCGTCGACCATCGTGCGCCGCTCGGGGTCGAGCACTCGCCCAGCGCGCGAGTCGAGCACCACGAGGCGGGTGCGGCCGAGGTCGCGGCAGTAGCTCCAGCGCGTGCCCTCGTGCCCCCGATCGACGTTGCCGGCGAACTCGCGCAGCTCGGCTCCCGCGTCCGCGAGCCCCTTCACGCGCTGGAAGAGCCGATCTCCCGCGAGCTCGCGCGGCGACAGGTTGCCGAGGTGCTGGTAGAGCCAGTAGGACATGAAGGCCCCGACGATGCGCTCGTCCCACCAGGGCTCGGCACGCATGCGCTCGACCCAGCTTGCCGACGTGTTCCAGTCGTCGTGCACGTCGTGGTCGTCGAAGATCATCGCCGTCGGGACCGTCGACAACAGCCATCGGATCGGCGGGTCGCGCCAGGCCTCCCAGTAGAGGCGGCTGTACTCCTCGAAGTCCGCCACCTCCTCGCCCGGGGGCGCGTCGGTGTCACGGCTCGAGCGGATGAACTCGAGCGTCTGCGGCGAGACCTCGTCGGCGTAGATCTGATCCCCGAGCAGCAGCAGCGCGTCGGGCAGGTCGTCCGGCGGGCGCTCGTGCAGCTGTAGCGCGAGCGTGCGCAGGGCGTCGATCCCGCGCCCGCGCTCGTCCGCGTCCTTGGAGAGCGTGTAGGGGGCCACCTGCGGGGCGGTCACGCGGCAGGAGCCGAAGACCACGGTCGCGGCCCGCTCGCCGTCGATCGTCCCGATCGTGCTGGGCGGGAACGCCGAGTCGAGCTCGGGCCACGCCCGGCGCCCGTCGAGCGCGACCTCGTAGGCGCGGCGCTCGCCGGGCTCGAGCCCGTCGATCACCACCAGCGCGTAGTGATGACCCTCGACCTCGAACGTGCGGGCGCCGTGCCCGAGCACCTCGACCTCGCAGGCCGCGTTCGTCTCGACCCACACCGTCGCGTCGTGTTCGCCGACGTGCCTGAGCAGCGGTCCGAGGATCAACTCTGCCACGCCGTCAGTATCCATGTTGTGGCACTTCTGATCGCATCTTCACTCGCGAAGGAGGTCGCGGGCGCGCCGCTCCTGCGCGATGTCTCCTTCACGCTCCGTCGCGGCGAGCGGCTGACGCTCTCGGGGCGAAACGGCTCGGGGAAGACCACGCTGCTGCGCATGTTGGCGCGCGAGAGCTCGATCGACGGCGGCGACCTTGTCACGACGAGGGGAACCCGCGTGGCGCTCCACGATCAGCGCCCGCCGCGCAGCGAGCAGCGCTCGCTGCGCGAGTACGTCGTCGCGGGCGC